>DATLJG010000026.1:0-40420 GCA_035538995.1 Hyphomicrobium sp.
AGAATAATGAACGCCAAAAAACCTGCCAGAACCAGGGCTTGGGGGTGCTTGTCCCAGAGCAGAAGGGGTGCGACACGTCCCTCCCACACGAGCTTGGCATCGTGAATGACAAGCCGTGGCGAAAGCCCGCCGGAAGACGCAAGCATCATGTCGGCTGCGGCGGCTTGATCCGGGCTGGCGATGATGCGCTCGCGGATCGTCGGTGAGGCAAGCAACTGCATCTTCGCGGGGTTGGCTGCGATGGCTTTGAGCACCCTGCCGCGCGGCCCCGGCCGCAGCCCGTCGAGGTAACCGGCCAGCGATTTGAGTTCGTGCTCCGATAGTGCCCGGAGCAGAACATTAAGATCGCTCGCATCGAGGTTGAAGAGTGAATCACGCGCCGCTGGCGGCAGGCTCGCGATCTTGACGATGGCGGCGCGGTCGTTGAGGGCCAGGATGCGGTTCAGAGACGCTTCCGTCAGATCCTTGGGCGACATCCGCCTGTGCAACTCATAGTCGACCACCTGGCCGAGGTGATCTCCGGCAAGCTTCGTCCAGGCGAGCCCGGCAGAAATCGAATTGGTATCGCGAGCGATTTCCATGCCTTTCTCTGGCATGAGATGAACGGCGTCGTTCAGCGTCCCGTCCCGCAGCCGGCTCAGGATCGCGGGCTCACCTTCCGACGTGACCAGGATAGAGACGACCTCATCGAGCCGCGGCAACGACTGCGGGCCGACCCCATCAAGGAATTTCCGAAATTCGGCGTTCTGATCGGCGATCTTGAGAACGAGAGCATGGGCTCGGCGAAAGGTCTGCCAGACGTCCACAACCTGATCGGCCGCTGCCGCCGCGATCTCTTTCACATGGTCGTTCATCTGGGCGGCGAGCGTGTTGGCGAGTTCCTCGCGGACTTTCTCCTTGGTGGCCGGAGATTTCATCTCGGTGGCGATGATCGGCAGAACCCCGTTACGGAAGTCCCAGAGGTCCTTGGCGATAAGCACGAGCCCGACGCCGCCCGCCACCACGGATACCAGGCGCGAAAGGATGCTGCCGACGAGCCGTTGGCCGACGCGCTCGGCGAGCTTGGCGAGTTGACGCCGGACGATCAGGATGGTCGCCCCGGCAAGACCTCCGGTCGATTGTTCCAGTACCGAGCCGGCCGACACGCCGCTGGTCCCTTTGGCCGGATCGATCAGCACGCCTTGACCGGCGTCTCCCGCCAGCGCGTCCGCGACCGCCCCGCCATAGCGCGGCCCGACGAACGCTTTGAGGCATTGCAGAAGGGAGTCGGTCGCGTCCGAGCTTGCGAATTCGATGCTTTTGCCGACCTGTTTTGCGACGCCGGAGGCTAACTCCTCCATCGCGGTCTTCACGGCGTCTGAACGATAAACACGCTCGGCAACCGCGGTCGCCAGCTGCTGCGCTTTCTCGTTGTTGGCCAAAGTCTGCAGCCGCTCGGACCAGCTTGTCTCATTGGTGATCTCGGCCACCGCAATGTCGACGCGGCTATCGATGACTTGGTCGAGATTTCTGTCGTGCCATTGCTGATCGACGAGAGCTTTATAATCGATCGATTTCGTGCCGGTCATGATCGCGTTGGCGGCGACTGTCGTTATGGCTGCTCTGAGACCGGCATCGTCGCGCGCCTGGCACGCTTCATATTCGGCCCGGCTCATTTCCGTGGCGATCGCGGAACAGGAAAACTGGCTCGAAGTGACCGCGACGGAAATCAGGATGGAAATTGCGGCGCGTAGTGAGGCGTTCACTTCAACCCTATCCCATCGGCCGAGCGCCGGCGGCGCGTCCGGTAAATTTTATCCGAAGTATAAATCATAGATTGCGCGCGAACAGTGACTGACCCGCCAGCGTGCCCGGAATTTCAACGACCGTTCGCCGGATCATGCGCGCTGGGAACATTGCGCATCGCTGCATGTTAGGTCTCTAGGGCAACGCGGGCTCACATAGCGCTCCCGGGCATAGAAGGAGGTTCATGGATGCAGCTACTTCATTTAGCCGCAGCTACTGAACCTTTTTATGCCGCATTGCACAACGAAGACGGACAAACCAATTTTCTTTCGAAGTCATTGCGTTGCGCTGTCAGGCCTTTGTTTACCAAGTGGTCTTAACCCGAACTTGAAAGGTATGGTCTTTTCAGCGGCTTCGTAATAGCTTCGGAAACCAATTCTCAACTGCGGGAAAGTCGAGGGTACGTCTAAAATTTACGGCGGCGCGACAAAGTTGCGTTAGCATCGATTGCGACTGCGTCGTAAACAGCGTGCGTTTGGCTGAGTCACAGCAAGTGCAAGTAGCTAATGAAAAATAAAGAGAAATTTCAGCCCACTCGTGGCAGTCTGTTCATTCCTGGGGGCACTTCGGGGGTGTTGTTGGTCCACTCGCTCGGTGGTTCGCCACTTGAGATGAAGTCCGTGGCCCACGCCCTCTCGCGCAAGGGAATGACCGTCTATTGCCCAGTGGTGCCGGGTCTTACATTCGGAACCGACGTCTCCGGCCTCTCCACTTGGCATGACTGGTATCAGTCCGTTTCCAAGGCCTTCGATGATCTTCGCAGCATGTGCGACACGGTCATCATCGGCGGTGCGTCGGCCGGCTCGATACTCGCGCTCAGGCTTGCGGCATATCGTCAGGATCAGGCTGCTGGTTTGATGCTTTATGCGCCGACGCTCGCCGTCAATGGCTGGGCGATCCCGAAAGTGATCAAGCTGTTCCACTGCGTCACGGACAAGTGGACGGCACGACTCTTCAAGTTACGCACGCCGGCGCCTTACGGCATCAAAGACGAGCGCGTTCGGAATTTCGCACTGGAAGCGATGCGCGGCGCCGACAATATGCCCGCCGATGTCACGCTGCGCGGCGGCGGCACCGTCTATGAATTCTTCTCGCTGGTCCGCAATGTGCGGCCCATGCTTTCGCTGGTGAAGCTCCACACGCTGATTTTCCATCCGCGTCACGACGACCAGAGTGACATCAAGAATACGATGGTTCTTCAGCGCAAGCTGAGCGGCAGGGTTGAAGTCTCCGTTCTCGAAGACAGCTATCACCTCGTGACGCTAGACCGTCAGCGCGGCTACGTCGTCGATAGAACGGTGGAGTTCGTCGACCGTCTGCTGGCGACCGAAGCCGCCAAGGCAGGCCAGAAGCAGTCGGCAACTAATTCGAAGCAACTGGGGGCGGCGGAGTAGCAGTACGCCCGGCCTTGTTGGCCGTGTTTTTGCTGGATTTCTTTGCCGTCACTTTGTCTTTGCTTTTGTGGTTCGGCCGTTTTGCGGGCTTCGGTGCCGGCGGTTTTTGGATCGTGGCTTTGTCCACTCCGTCGTCCGGTGTCGCGGCAGCGTCGCCTCCACACGCAGGCAGGTCGTCTGGGGCTCGCGTCCAGATGAACGACTTGCCTAGAAATCGCATGCCCTTGTAGCCCGTGACCTTCAATTTGTCCGGGCCGATCAGATCCAGGGCGACGCTGTATGATTTGCCTTCCTTGGGATCATACACCCAACCATTGTCGAAACCGCCTTCGCGGAGCTGTTGCAGATCGCCAAGCACAGGTAGTCCGCAGATCGGACGGGTCCGCATCGTCGGTTCGGGATTGTAGCGGTCGATCTTCGGCTCGCCCTTGGGGGTCATTGGCTCTTTGAGCCAGTAGATCTTTCCGCAAAGCGTCGTTGGCGTACAGACCTCGATCTTAACGGCGCCCTTGCCGGTGTCGTCGTACCAGATCCCGGCTTCCCGCGGCGTCGCATCGGCAGGCGCTCCGCAAGCCACGATGGCCGCCAAAGCGGTAACGATACGGAGCGAGGCATCCGAACGACCGGAAGTATTGGTGTTACGCATGACAATAAACCGCAGCGGAAGGTTCAAGTTTACTACTCCTATGCCCCGAAAACGGCAAAACATTGAAGTCAAATTGTTAAACGGCTGCTAAGACTTTCGTAAACAAATGTCGTCGCAGGGCGATCCACGATAACTAGGGCCATTGAGGCTTCAACTGCTGCGCCCGGTCGCTGGGGGGCGCGCTGGCCGCAACACGACAAAGGCGTTATACGACCCTACATTTCACATGATGGCCGAATATTTATAGACGACGCCACCCCGTTATCCATCGCTGGCTCTGCCGGGATCATTCGAGATAAGAGATCCGCACGCAAATGGTTTTTACTCTTGCGCTTCGCAACTTGCTGCATGACCGCGTTCGTCTCGCCGTGACGTTGATCGGCATTCTGTTCTCGATCGTTCTCGTCGCGGTCCAGCTCGGGCTGTATCTGGGTTCGAGTAACATGATCACCGCCAATATCGCACGATCGAATGCGGACCTTTTCATTACCACGTACGGCGCCAAAAGTTTCGAGGATGGCGGTGTCCTGCTGTCTGATCGCGAGCGTCATCAGGCGCTTGCAACTCCGGGCGTGGAATCAGTTGTGCCGCTGGTCGTTGCGTTTGCCGAATGGCGAAAGCCCTCAGGCGGCTCATCGCGCGTCGTTCTCATCGGCGCCGACCCCGACGATAACGGTCTCATACCCTGGTCGCTTACGCAGGGCACCTTGGACGATATCAAGTCTCCCGATGCCATCGCCATCGATCGCTCTTATCTGGGTGAATTGGGCGTGACGGGTATAGGCGACACGGCCCAGGTCGCGACCGGGCGCGTCAAGATCAAGGCCCTGACCGAAGGCATCCGTTCATTCACGCAATCGCCCTACGCCTACACGACGCTGAACCGCGCCCGCCAGTTGCTCGGTGTGGACGACGACAACTCGACATTCTTGCTCGTCAAACTCGCCCCCGGCGCCGATATCGCCAAGGTGCAGGCCGATCTCGCGCACCGGCTCGATTCCGCCGACGTCCTGACGAAAGACCAATTCGAAAGCCGGAGCCTGACACAATGGCTGTTCCGCACGGGCGCCGGTTTGGCGCTGATCGGCGGCGCTATTCTGGGTAGCCTCGTCGGCACCGTCATCGTCGCCCAGACGCTTTATTCAAGCACCAAGGATCACATTCACGAATTCGCGACCTTGCGTGCGCTGGGTTCGTCCAAGGGCTACATCCATAAGGTGATTTTGGCTCAGGCGGGTCTTAGTGCGGTCATGGGTTACATCCTAGGGATGATTATTGCCCTGCTGATACTCTATGCCAGCCGAAACTCTTCGCTGCCCCTTGTCATGACGCCGGGCCTGGCGTTCTGGCTCTTCGCGTTGACGCTGTTTATGTGTGCGATCTCGGCGCTTTCGGCCATCGTCAAGGTCACGAAAATAGATCCGGCCACGGTGTTCTCGAGATGACCATGTCCTCCGTTCTGCAAGCAGACAACATCGTCAAGGAACTCGGTTCCGGGGCGGGCCTCGTGGTCGCGGTCAAGGGCGTGTCCCTTGAACTCGTTCCAGGTGAGCTGACGTTGCTGATGGGCCCATCGGGCTCCGGCAAGACGACGCTCCTCTCCATTCTCGGCGGCATCATGAAGCCGACGTCCGGAAGTCTGCGCATCGCCGATCAGAAAATTGACGGACTATCGCCCGAAGCTCTGGCGAAGGTCCGCCGTGACCACATCGGTTTTATTTTCCAGTCGTACAATCTGTTTCCGACGTTGAACGCGCTTGAGAACGTACGCATCGCGCTCGACGTCAGAGGCGTAAAGGGCTTCGCCGCAACCAGTCGTTCGGAAGAAGCCCTGCGTGAGGTTGGCTTGGGCCATCGGTTGACCAACTATCCGGGCAATCTCTCGGGTGGCGAACAGCAGCGTGTCGCGGTGGCGCGTGCCATTGCGAGTTCGCCGTCGATCGTTCTGGCCGACGAACCGACCGCGGCTCTCGACAGCGAGAACGGCCACGCGGTCATGTCGCTGCTTTCGAGGATCGCCAAAGAGCAGAACCGCAGCGTGCTTGCGGTGACGCACGATCCCAGAACGCTTGGATATGCGGACCGCGTGGTGCGGATAGAAGATGGCAAGATTGTCGGTGAAGAGCGGCGGCCGGAAGGCATCAACGCTCCCGAAATTACCGATTTGACCAAGAGGCGAAAGCTGCATGCTTAAGAAGATTGATCCCGCGGTCTCGACCATTTTGATTGCGGCCGCAATCGCGATCGCGGCCGGATTTGGCCTTCAGTCGATCGGCAACCACAGTGCACTGACCGATCTCGCGGGCACCGCCCGCGCTGATACGCCAGCTCCCGTGCCGCAATGGGCGGCCTCCGCGACCGGCCGCGTCGAGCCGAAAGACGGCGAGATCCGGATTGCGAGCGAGGTCGCCGGCAAAATCGTCGAAGTCCTCGCCAAGACAAACGATCAGGTGCAGGCGGGCGATTTGTTGATCCGCCTGGATGACGCCGATTATTATACGAAGATCAGTGCAGCGGCTGCTGAGGCTGGCGTCCGTGAGCGTGAACGCGCCGAGGAGCAGGTGACGGGTCTCGCGCTCGACCGCCGCAACGCCGAGGATGCGGTCGCCAAGGCGCATCGCGATATTTTCGCCGCTCACGAAGCGTTCGATAAGGCCTATCGCGCCGAAAAAACCAGCAGCGGCGACGCAGACGCGGTCGAAACCGCGCGCAAGGATCTGGCTGCGAAAAAGGATGCGCTTGCTGAAGCAAAGGCCAAGCTCGCTGACGTCGACGCCAAGGCGGGCATGCCGTTGCCGCAAAGACTTGAATCGTCTCTGGCTTTGGCGCGCTCCGATCTGACGTCTGCTGAACTGGCTCTTGAGCGTACGCGAATCCGGGCCCCCACCGATGGCACCGTGCTGAACGTCATGGGTAAGGTCGGCGAGACGGCCATGCCCTCTCCCGAGAGTGCGCTCATCACGTTTGGTGATATGTCGAGCCTCAGACTGCGTGCTGAAGTCGAAGAGCGGGACGCAGCTAAAGTTCATGTTGGACAGCGTGTCGTCGTGAAGGCTGATGCTTTCCCCGACAAGACGTTCGAAGGCACCGTAACTTCGATTTCGCAGTCGCTCGCTGCGCCACGCATTGCAACGCGCGGGCCGCGTCGTCCGAACGATCTCGAAGTCGTCGAGGTGATGGTCGCGTTGGACGGTCACCCGCCGCTGTTCACCGGCATGCGCGTCGATACGTTCTTCAAGCTCGACGGCGGCAATCAGGCTTCGGCCTCACCTGCGAGCGCGATGAAGACGAACTGAACCTCAAGATCGTTTGTGAAACCAAGAAAAAGGGCGTCGGTTATGCAAGCCGGCGCCCTTTTCATTCGTGCGGATAACTTTAACCGGCGTCAGGCAGCAGCTTTCGTCGTCGCATCGACATGCGCCGCGAGTTTCGGATCGATACCGAGAGCTGCCGCCAGATTGGCGAGGAATTGTTTCTCGGCTGGAGAATTGTCAGCAACGGCAATCCGCGCGGCCGTGTAGAGCTGAACAGCTTCCTGCGGCGAAGCGACGGACGCCGCCAATTGCTGAATCGAGCGCGGGCCATTGAGCTCCTTCGCCAGGAATGCCTCGGCTTCGTCGCCAAAACCCGCTTGAGAGAGGCTTCCAACGAGCGTCTCATGCTCATCGGAATCGATGCGCCCATCCGCAGCTGCCGCCGCGATCATCGCCTGGATGTAGTGCAGCGCCGCGTCGTTGGTGGCGGCCGCGGGTTCAAAGCCCGAACCCGAGGGAGCCGTCGTCGGCGTCGTTGCGCCGGTAATGAGTGGCTTACCCGCTTGGTAATTTTGCAGCGCCTTGTAAGCGAGGCCGCCGATCATCGCGAGTGCGCCGAGTTTCGCAGCGCTTGCCGCCAGTGACCGGCCGGTTTGTGTACCGAGCACGAGGCCGCCAAGGCCGCCGGCCGCTGCACCTGTCGCAAAAGGACTGTTCTGCAGAACACCTTTCAGCTGTTCAAGGATTTGCGCGGTACGAGGATCTGCCGCGGCCCGTCCGAGCGCATCACTTGCGCCGGTCGCGTCACCGATTTTCGACGCACCCTCACGCGCGCCTTGTGTCGCCTGCGTGAAAATTTTACCGAGTATGTCGGTGATGCTGCCGCCGTCGGTCACCGTGCCACCGGCTTGATTGAGTTTGTCCTTGAGCTGAGCAAGAACGTCGCCCAAATCGGTCCCGCCGCCAGCGGCCGGCGGTGCGCCGGCTCCCGATGTGTTGGGCGAAGACGGCTGTTGCCCGAATTGGCGCGCAAGATCACCGAGAATATCGCCGATGCTGCCTCCAGGCGCATTGGGGGCGGATGTCTGGGGCCCTCCGGCGGTCGCTCCACCTTGCCCCTGCGAGAGGCTTTTACCGATTTCATTGAGGAGATCGCCAAAGCCGCCGCCGCCACTGGACGGCTGCGAAGGTGCGGCACCACGAACGATGTTTTCGAGAATGGATTTTGCGTCGAACATAGCGGGGGGTCCTTCCGTTGCGATCGCTAGGGCAACAGGTAAGGAGCGCGCCTGTCGGCTACAATTCCCCTTTCGAATATCCTTTCCACTTTATTCCGCGGCGAGCGGCAGCGGACGGTGCGTGGGAGGCGAGCGACCGGCGTGTGCGGACGAAACGGTATCCGGCTCGTCCCTTGGGCCGATGAAACGCCCAAAAATGCGCTGCATCAGCCAGCCGAAGTCGTCCATCACGGTAAAGAACGAGGGAACGAAGATCAGGGACAGCATGGTGGACACCAGAAGTCCGCCGATGACTGCGATGGCCATAGGCGCGCGGAACTCGCCGCCGTCACCAAGGGCCAGGGCGCTCGGAAGCATGCCGGCAGCCATCGCCAGAGTGGTCATGATGATGGGGCGCGCACGCTTGCGCCCGGCGTCAATAATGGCCTCGCGGCGCTCGACACCGTGTGCGATCTCCTCGATGGCGAAGTCGACCAGCATGATCGCGTTCTTGGTGACGATGCCCATCAGCATCAGGAGCCCGATGTAGACCGGCATGCTGATCGCGTTGTCGGTCACCAGCAGGCTCAATGCCACGCCGCCGAAGGAGAGCGGCAATGACAATAGGATTGTGATCGGCTGGAAAACGCTTCCGAACAGTACGATCAGCAATCCGAGGACGATCAGAATGCCGGTGCCCATCGCGGTGATGAAGCCGTTCGCAACTTCGTCTTGAACTTCCGCATCGCCCGATGGCTGCAGCTTGACGCTTGCTGGCAAGTGCTGATCGTTGATCACTTGCAGGAAGCGTTCGCGAGCCACGCTGAGCGGCACACCGCGATCGAGATCGACGCCAACCACGGCACGGCGAAGGCGGTCATAGCGTTCGATGGAAGCTGGTCCGCGTCCGAACGAAACCGAGGCTACAGCGGTCAGCGGAATGGCTTTGCCGGCCATGTTCGTGACGCGCAGTTGCTCGAGCTGCTCCAGATCGGTGCGTGTTTCTTCATTGAGCTGCACGCGGATCGGGACTTGGCGATCACCGACAGTGTACTTCGCAAGATTGAAGTCCGCGTCTCCGATCGTCGCGACGCGGATGGTTTCGGAGATTTTTTCCGGAGCAACGCCAAGACGCGCTGCCGCATCGAGGCGTGGCACGACCTGAATTTCCGGCCGGTCGGTTGAGCCTGTGGCCGCGACGTTCCTGAAGCCGGGGACAGTGCGCAATGCGCCCTCGACCTTGCCGATGGCACGGTTGAGATCGTCACCGCTGCGCGACAGCATCGAGAACGACAGTTCGCGTTCGCCGCGTTCATTGATGTACCACGCGCGGCTGTCGGGAATGTCAGCGAGCTTGGCGGCAATGATCGACTGCAACTGCTTTTGCGTGAGAATTCTTTTCGTCTTCGGAACGAGCTGTACGAAAAGCGACGCGCGCCGGATGTCGAGCTGCCCGGTGGGGCTCGTGCCGCCGAGAACGAAGACCTGCGAGATTTCCGGAATCGTGTGGAGAAGTTTGACCATCTGATCGGTCTTCGTCTTGGTCATGTCGAGCTGAGTGCCCGGCGGCAGCTCGATCGCGACGACAACGCGAGACGTATCTTCATCAGGGACGAAGCCGGTCGGCAGCAGCGTCGTTGCGTAGATGGACGCAGAAAAAAGTGCGACGCCGGTGACGAGCGTGAAATAGCGCCAGCGCAAAGTGGCAGCGAGAAAGCGCGTGTAGAAGCGCATCAAAGCGCCGTCGACGTGCGGCTTTTCCTCGATGGGTCGCAACAGGTAGGCAGCCATCATCGGCGTGATGAGACGCGCCACCAGCAATGAAAACAGCACGGCGACCGCCACCGTCATGCCGAACTGCCGGAAGTATTGACCGGCGATGCCTCCCATGAACGACACTGGCGCAAAGATGGCAACGATCGTAAGCGTGATTGCGATGACCGCCAGCCCGATCTCGTCCGCCGCTTCGAGCGCGGCGCGATAGGGCGATTTCCCCATGTGCATATGGCGGACGATGTTCTCGATTTCGACGATGGCATCATCGACGAGAATACCCGTTGCCAGCGTGATGCCGAGAAGGCTGACGAGGTTGAGCGAGAAGCCCATGGCGCTGATCGCCCAAAACGTCGGGATGGCGGCCAGCGGCAGCGCGATGGCCGAGATCAGCGTTGCGCGGAAATTCCGCAGGAAGATGAGGACAACCAGAACAGCGAGGACGGCGCCTTCGATGAGGGCCTCCATCGCTGCAACATAGTTGCCGCGCGTGTAGGAAACCGCGTCGTCGATCTTGGTCAGCTTGACGTCGGGATACGCCGCTTCGAGTTCCTTCAGCGATTCATTCACCGCATCCGACACGGAAAGCTCGCTGGTGCCTTTCGTTCTGAAGACCGAGAAGGACACGACGGGCCGCCCGTCGAGACGCCCGAAAGAACGTTGCTCGCTGGCGCCGTCAACGACAGTGCCGAGATCCCGGAGACGAACCTCGCGCCCGCCGGCAAGAATGATCCTGGCATCGGCAAGAGCCGTGACACGGCGCGCGCCGGCAAGTGTGCGGATCGCTTGTTCCTGTCCGCCGACCTCACCGCGCCCCGAGCCGAGATCGACGTTCGTAGCCGCCACTTGAGTATTCACTTCGGCGGCGGTGATGCCGTAGGCAAGGAGCTTGTCCGGATCAAGATTGACACGGATTTCGCGATCGACGCCGCCAAAGCGTTCGACACGCCCGACGCCCTTCGTCGCCTGCAAGCGGCGCTTGATGACGTCGTCGACGTGCCACGACAACTGTTCGAGTGTCATGCCCGGAGACGTCGCCGCGAATGTCAGGATCGCTTGGCCTTCGACATCAATACGCTCGATGATCGGCTCGTCGATGGTGCGCGGAAGATCGCCTCGCACCTTGGCCAGGGCGTCCTTGACGTCGTTCAAGGCGCGATCGGTATCGGTTTCAAGCCGGAACTCGATGACGGTGGTCGAGGTGCCGTCTGTCAGCGTCGAGGTGATGTGCTTGACGCCGGTGATATTGGCGATTGAGTCCTCGACGACTTTCGTCACCTGCGTTTCGAGTTCCGCGGGCGCGGCCCCCGATTGCGTGATGATGATCGAGACGAGCGGAATATCGATGTTCGGGAAGCGCGTCACCGGCAGCTGTTTGAAACTCAGCGTGCCAAGCAGCATCAGCACCGCGAACAGGACGATTGCGGGAACCGGGCGCCGGATCGACCATGCGGAGACGTTGATGCGCATTATTTCGCCTCACTCAACGTCGCCTCAGGCAGAATTGGACGAACGACATCGCCGTCGCGCAGGAATGTCCCGGCGCGCGTAACGACGAAATCTCCTTCCTGAAGACCGTCTTTGATTTCGACGAGATCGCCGTCGGCCAGGCCGACGGTTACGACATGTTGCTTGACGGTCTTGTTGCGGACGACTTGGACCGAAGCCGTGCCATGATCGAACGTGACGGCAGATGACGGAACAGCCAGTCCATAGCTCCGCGCTGTTTCGATATGGCCGCGCGCGTAGGTTCCGATGCGAAGCTGCGGCTTGGCTCCGAGAAAAATTTTGACCCGACCCAAACGTGTCGCTTTATCGACTTCAGGCGAAACAAGCCGAACCGTGCCTTCGAACGTGCCGACCTCGGGCACCGTGACGGTTGCCTTCTGGCCGGGCTTCACGTTTTTCAGCTCTGTTTCGACGATTTCAGCGTCGAGTTCGATTTCGCCCCGCTGGATGATGCGAAACATCGGTTCGCCGATCGATGACGCCAACGCACCCATGCGCGCCGTGCGCTGGCTGATGATGCCATCCTGAGGCGCGGTCACGTTCGTATTGCTGCGTCGCCATTCGATCTCGCGGCCCTGAGCTTCGACCTGGGCCTTCTCGGCCTTCGCCGCGGTTAGGCCGTCGCGCGCCGCGACAAGCTGGGCGGCCGTTGTGCGTGCCGCGCTTTCCCGCTGATCGTAAGTGGAGCCTGAAAGATAACCGGATTTCTTCAACGGCTTGGCGCGTTCGAGCTGCGCCGCTGCCTCTTTTGCCTGCGCTTCGGCTTGGGTGATCTGGCTTTCAGCTTGCGCGATGGCGGCATTGGAACGCGCCAAGTTGGCCTCGTTTTGTGCCAGCTGAGCATCGATCTGTTCGGACACCAGTCGCGCCAGCACCTGCCCTTTCTTGACGTGATCTCCCTCGTCGGCGAGGAGCTCAAGCACCCGAAGGCCTTCGATCTCTGGAGAAACGAGAATCTCTTCGCGCGGAACCAGCGAGCCCGAAACAGAGGCGGTTTCGATGAAGTTCTCGTTCTTGGCTTTGAAAACGGTGATCGAAGGAGCCGCGACCGGCGTCGCAGCCTCCAGGCGTCCGGCCTGGATCGCAGCCTCATGTTGTTTCTGGACGTAGAAATGCCATCCCCCGGCAGCGACGCCGACGACAGCAAGTGCCGCCAAGAACTTTCTCCAAGTCATCGGCGCACCTCGATAAGAGATGCTTCGTTGCGTTGAACGGTCGGTCCGGCTGGATGGAGCAGCGTCCCAAACATGTCGATCACGACGGGCAGGATCGAACGCATGTCTGTGCCGGGATGAATGGCGCGGCGCCAAAACAGGCCGTCGCCGATAATGCTGAAAACCTTGGCCAAGGTTGCGATGTCGACGGTCGGCGTGATGCGGCCTTCGTCCTTGAGCCTTTGAAAAAGAGCCTCGAAGCTCTCGGAACAGTACGTATCGACGCTCATGAAAATTTCGGCGATGCGCGGGTTGCGCGTCGCTTCGATGCCCATCTCGGCGACGAAACGTTGTTTCTCGGCCGACTCCTGCACGAAGTAGTGTTCGCCGATCGCCGCTAACGCTTCGAGGAAATTGGGGGCATCTGCAAGTGTGGCCAGGCGTTCCGCAAATTCCGCACGATCGCGTTCGCAAAGTCCGGCGATCAGCGCTTCCTTGCTGTCGAAATAAACGTAGAGAGCGCCAGGACTGATATGCGCCGCGCGGCAGATCGACTGCATCGTCGTCGCGTGAAATCCGCCACGAGCGAAGCAGGTCAATGCCGCATCGAGAATGTGCTCGCGTCTCGCGCGCTGGGTATCGGGCTTGAGTTTTGGCATTTGGAAGACACGTGTTCCGGCAATAAATAGAAAAACGAATGCGCGTTCTGTTTGTCGCGCAATTGCGGTGACGTCAAGGCGAATAGTTGTTCGTTTTGGGAGGGCGTGTCTGTCCCCTGCGTGACACCCGCCGGGTCCAAAAAATGCGGAATAACCGAAATGGAGGCCCCAGAAGCGGGAAAGGGAGTGCCGATGCAACCTGTGGATAGCAAGAGAGGAGCAGTAGGTCCCGCAGCCCACCGCTCCTCTCTCAATCCGCGAGGCTGCATGAGCCGCGCGAAATTCCAAAGCTCAAGAGATCAGGTTCTGCGCCAGCCGCTCATCGTGGCGGGGCCGCGCTGCAGGGCCATAATAGGTACGAGAGCTATCGAGTCGTCCGCCGTTACGCCATTCACATTTCCTAGACTCACCAGATGCAGGCATCGCCGACCTGTCGCGAAAGCCGCGAGCATCGGCTTTTCCATCGGATGTCGGATCATCTGGTGGCTTGCGCTCGAAGTTCAAGCAATCCGGCGCGAGGATACAGAAAGAACGTCGATCACGAGCGGCACGGCGTGCCAGTGAAGATGCAAACAGTTCCCGCACCGCCGCTGAGGCAACGTTCTTCGGTATTTTGCGCGCGGGCCCAACGGGCATAATCCGGGCCGAGCCCAGGAATAGACCGCACCTTTCTCCGCCACAGAGCCCGAGCTTTGACTTTGGCGAGCCAGACGTAACGAGCCTGTTCGCCGCGCGCCACAATCGATGTCTCCGAACAGGTATTGCCCGCTTGGACCGGGTATGAGGCAAGGAGAGCCGCCAAAAGGACGGAGACACCAAGACTCTTTCCGATCATGCTCTTGGCCATCTTTTATTCTTCCCCTGCCTGTCGAACGACCTCTTGGCCGGCAACCCACCTGCACGATGAACGTCTATACTAGAACTGAAAAAGCACATTGAGGGTGCCGTAGGGCGACATATCGGGCGCTTTCCAGTCTTCGATCCGGCCGGACCACCCACCAGCGAGCGAAACCTCTCCGCCCGTCCATTCGTAGCGCACGAACAACCCGGCGCGGCCGTTCCATTCGCCGTCTGCCGTTTCGATGTTCTTGTCGTAGCGAAGCTCGGGACCGATGGAGAGTTGCGGTTCGATCCGCCAGCCGGCACGCCATCGCGCCGACGTTTCATCGCGCGCCGTGGCGTAGCTGAGATCGAGCGATGTCCATGTTTGTTCGTTCAGATTCAGCCAGAGTTCGAGGACGCCTTTGGCTCCGACGTAGGTTCCGTCATCGTCGTTCTGAGGATCGACGACCAGATGGCGCTCATCGGATAGGGAGGCACCGGCAAACGCTTTCGCGGTCAGCGCGCCGAGTCGCAAATAATAGCCGAGCAGCAGTTCAGCATAGGCGCGACTGACTTTGTAATGCTGTGTCGGACGATCCGTTTCCGTGCAGCGATCGTTCTTCGTTGCATCCCCGCACGGCTGCCGTGGAGCCAGTCCATCATAGCCGTATTGCCCGTAGCCGCCGCCGATGCGCAACCGCCAGCCGTCGCTGTAGATATCGCGGCTTGCCGGGGCGACGGTCAGGCCGGAATAAAAGAGCCATTGATCGTGGGCGACATCGACGCCAGCCCAGGTTTCGCGCCAGCCGTAGACCGGCACGTCAACATCGGCAGGAGGTACGTCGGTCAGCGGTTGCGCCGAGACATGATTTGCAGAAAAAAAGGACGTCCCAGCGACGACCGCCCCCGCGATCGTCACGCTACGCCACCATTCCCCTACGCCCCAACGCGGCCACATCTGCGAACTCAAAAAATCGCAAACTAAAGGTACGCACGATGGCGCCCATAACGCCGGGGTTGCGCGTTATGGTCAAGGTGAACAAAGCGCGTTCAATTAATGCAGCGCAGCAGGAGTTTTTCATTTCCGGTGGGTGCAAAATTCTAAACGTCAGTGCAAGGCGCAGTGTTGATCTGTGTTACGGCGAACTTGAACGCCGCCCTTCTAAAATCCGTCACGCCGCTGCGCTATATACACGTTCAGCGCACGCACCTGTGAAATGCAGTTCGAAGTGACCATGTTAGTTTGGCGGAAGCCGCGGGCGTGCCCAAAACCGCGTAAGAAAATTGCAAGCCAGCGAATGGCGGCAGAGCGTTTCGTGTCTGGGAGGACGCAGTAATGATTATTGCGGAGCATGCTCCAAAAAATACTTCACCCTACTATTCGTATTTTCAAATCCTGTTTGAAACGATCGACACCACGTCATTCTTTTGGCAGCCCTATCTGAGGGCTGTCGGAAGCAGCCAGCTTGAAGTCGCCGGTCTGCAAGCACGTCAGGCACAAGCGTTCGTCCGTTGGGCGCATCAGGTCATGCGGCCCGCCTCTCCAATGGATTTCGCGCAGGCCAACGCTCAGCTGTGGCAGGCAATGCTTGATAACTGCGCCGAAGCGGCACCGCGCGTTGCGGCGGCAGCAAACTCCGTGACGCGCTCGACAACGTCGGCCGTGCTGACGCTCCCGGTACAGCAATCACGGGATACGCTCATTCTTCTCGATCGCGAGGGCCCCGTTAACGTCGAGGCTGAACGCCGGGTCGCCTGACCCTGCTTCGTACCCCACGACTTTCGACGCGAAGCGAGAGCGCATGAGACCCGGTCGAGGGGCTTGTGCGCTCGGGGATTTTCATTTGAGATCGTCCAAAGCCTCGCCGAACCCTTTCAGCGAAATCGGGATGCCGATGCCGGCTTCCTCGGTTTGGAAGATGATGAAGATCGCCGTCTTGCCGGTCTTAAGCCGTTCGACCAGCGCGTCGTCGGCCACCACCTGAGCGTAGCACGCGAAGCTGTGACACCGCAGAAATGGCGCGTGGCCGACGTCCTTGTCGTCGATCTTGAGACCCAGCCCCGGCGGTAGCAGCACGCCCAACGGCGCGAATACGCGGAGCACGCGCGTCCCATTTGAAAATTTCTGAAAGTAGACGGTCAGGCCGATGTTGTTCTTATCCTCGGCCGTAACACTCTGCACGAGGGCGCAGACGGCGTGCTTCGAGCCTGGGGGCGGATCCTTGCAGACCACCTGCCAGTCGCCGTGTTGGGATTTGACCGTCCCTTCCGGCGCGTCGACCGCGAGGGCCGGTTGCGGCGCGACCATCGCCAGAACCAATTGTGCAGCTGCGAACAACATCGCGGCCGTGAGCAAGGAAGCGCGTTGGCCGATCGCGTTGCCTCGCTTTTCCAATAGGGGCGAACGCAAGCCTTGGGGTCGGAAAGATCGTCGGGAAGCTGGCAAGTGGGTGTCCTTGCTTTTACGGGATGTCCGCAGAATTGGAGTCTTGGAGGAACGGGACGCCGCTACGTCGGCCAGGAATTCGGCCGAATTCTGTTCCTGCAACCAACCTCTTCTTTCCGCATGGCACACTGATTCGCATATCGGTGTGCGTCGTTTCGCGAATAAATGACGCACAAACTTGACTTGAGTCTTTCGAAGCGCTTGTGCTCTGTATCAACCTGCCTTAGCAGGTGTGACGAAGCCATGTTGCGCATCCACGAAGGCATTCTCGGTCGGGAAACCGGGCAATAATCAACGGGGAATGGTGCGCTGGTTTTTCGGCGTATCAAGATAATGGGAGACTGTCGGATCGGCTGGAGCCGGCTCGACAAATTGGGAGCGAAGGAATGTCTAAGAGGATGTTTGGCGCGCTCGCCATAATGGCGGGTGCTTGCCTAGCGGCGGCATTTGGCGACTTGACCCCGGCGCTCGCCGCCCTTGGGCAGCCAACGAATGGGGAGTTGAGCCTTCAGTCCTCCGCAACGACGATCATGGATCAGATCACCACCCTGTTCCGGACGGTCAATTCGATCCTCGTCATTATCGTCCTCTTCGTTCTCGTTCTGATGCTTTGGGTGATCTATCGCTTCAACGAGAAGAGAAATCCGGTTCCGTCGCGCACGACGCACCACACGATGCTTGAGGTTGCCTGGACGATCGTCCCGATCCTCATTCTCGTAGGGATCGCAATCCCGTCGTTCCATCTGCTCTTCAATCAGTACTCGTTTCCGAAGCCCGACGTGACGATCAAGGTGACGGGCAACGCCTGGTTCTGGGAGCACGAGTACCTGGACGACAAGTTCACCGTCACGACCAATATGGTCAATGACGAAGATGTGCTGCGCGCCAAGATCGGCGACGACGCCTTCGAGAAGAAATATGGCGCTCTGAGCGGTGTCGCGTTGACCGAGGCCCTCTATAAGGATTCGCTGCCGGTCTGGGCCGAAGATCACAAGTTGCGCCGCCTCGCGGTCGATCAGGAAATTGCGGTTCCCGTGAATAAGGTCGTCGACCTTCTTGTGACCTCCAACGACGTCATCCACTCGTGGACGATCCCGTCCTTCGGCGTGAAGATGCAGGCTGTGCCGGGTCGCACCTCGGCGGTCTGGTTCAAGGCGACGAAGCTCGGCACGTTCCACGGACAGTGCTCGGTGCTTTGCGGTAAGCTGCATTCGGCCATGCCGATCGTCGTTCGCGTCGTCGACCAGCCGGTCTACGATGAATGGATAACGGCGATGAAGGCGAAGGACAGAAAGAAGGCGCAGAAAATCTTGGATGACGATGCGGCCGCGCATGCCAATCAGGCGGTAGCGACGGCGCAATAGTCATTCCGCAGGGCGGCGGGCTTTATTGAGCCGGCCGCCTCGAGTGCAGTGGACACAATCAAAGAAAAACTTCCGGGACAAGGGCTGTAGGACTATGGGAAGCACGGCATACGCAGAGGGCGACGGTCACGATCACGCGCCGAGTTTTTTTAGGCGCTGGTTCTGTTCAACGAACCACAAAGACATCGGCACGATGTATTTGTTGTTCGCGATTTTTGCGGGCTGCATCGGCGTGTTCTTGTCGGTGATGATGCGCTTGGAGCTTCAGGATCCGGGCCTTCAGTACTTCGCCAATCCAGGCGTCTATAACGTCTTCGTTACCGGACATGGCTTGGTCATGATTTTCTTCATGGTCATGCCCGCGATGATCGGCGGCTTCGGCAACTGGTTCGTGCCGCTGATGATCGGCGCGCCCGACATGGCCTTCCCGCGCATGAACAACATCAGCTTCTGGCTTCTGCCGGCTGCGTTCGCGCTGTTCTTGATTTCGCTCTTCGTTCCGGGAACGGCTGACGCAGACGGTGTCGGCACGGGCTGGATCTTGGTGGCTCCGCTGTCCGGTAAGGTCGGTCATCCCGGACCGGCAGTCGATTTCGCGATTTTGGCCGTCCACTTGGCTGGTGCGTCGTCGATCCTCGGTGCGATCAACTTCATCACGACGATCTTCAACATGCGCGCGCCCGGCATGACGCTGCACAAGATGCCGCTTTTTGCCTGGTCGGTGCTCGTGACGGCGTTCCTGCTGCTTCTTTCGCTTCCGGTTCTCGCTGGCGCGATCACCATGCTGCTGACCGATCGTAACTTCGGTACGACCTTCTATGATCCGGCCGGTGGCGGTGACCCTCTGCTTTACGCCCACTTGTTCTGGTTCTTCGGTCACCCCGAAGTCTACATTCTCATTCTGCCGGGCTTCGGAATGGTCAGTCACGTCGTTTCGACGTTCTCCAAAAAGCCGATCTTCGGTTATCTGGGAATGGCGTATGCGATGGTGGCGATCGGCCTGGTCGGCTTCGTCGTGTGGGCTCACCACATGTACACAGCCGGACTGAGCGTCGATACCCAGGCCTACTTCATGTTCGCGACGATGGTCATCGCCGTGCCGACGGGCGTGAAGATTTTCTCCTGGATCGCAACGATGTGGGGCGGCTCGATTCAGCTCCGCGTGCCGATGCTCTGGGCGCTCGGGTTCATCTTCCTCTTTACGGTCGGTGGCGTCACGGGCGTCATGTGCGCCAACGCCGGTATCGATCGTTCGCTGCACAATACCTATTACGTCGTCGCGCACTTCCATTACGTGCTGTCGCTCGGCGCCGTCTTCTCGATCTTTGCTGGTTGGTACTACTGGTTCCCGAAAATGTCGGGCTACATGTACAACGAGTTCCTCGGGAAGCTGCACTTCTGGCTGACCTTCATCGGCGCCAACGTCCTGTTCTTCCCGCAGCACTTCCTCGGACTGGCTGGCATGCCCCGTCACTATGCTGACTATCCGGAAGCCTATGCGTACTGGAACTTCGTTTCGTCGATCGGGTCGTACATCACGACCGCCGGCCTCGTCGTGTTCCTGTTCGCGATGTTCTACGCCTACTTCATTCGCAAGGAGAAGGCCGCGAGCAATCCGTGGGGTATCGGCGCAACGACGCTGGAATGGACACTTCCATCTCCGCCGGCTTTCCACTCCTTCGAAACGCTGCCGCGCATCGCGGCAACCGATCATCACTGATCGGTACCGGCAAGTAACGGAGCGGCGGGCGAGCAGAATGCGGCCCGCCGCTCTCACAAATTGACAACGCGAACACGATCGATGCAGGCACACCACGCGCAATGAGCATCCAAGGCGAAATAAGTCAGGCTGATCTGGTTCTGGAGCCAAGCGTCGGCGACTTCATTCAGTTGATGAAGCCGCGCGTCATGGCTCTGGTCGTTTTCACGGCTTTGGCTGCAATGCTGGCCGCTCCGGGGGCTCTCAACCCATTTCTGGGAACGATTGCGATCATCTCGATTGCGATCGGCGCGGGCGCTTCGGGCGCTCTCAACATGTGGTACGACGCCGACATCGACGCGCGGATGGCGCGCACCGCAGCGCGTCCGCTGCCGCGGGGCCGCGTCACGGCCGATGAGGCGCTGAGCTTCGGCGGCGTCCTGTCCGTCGGCTCCGTTGTGACGCTCGGCGTGCTCGTCAACTGGGTCGCTGGTGCGCTGCTCGCGTTGACAATTGCCTACTATATCTTCGTCTACACGATGTGGCTGAAACGCCGGACGCCGCAAAACATCGTTATCGGTGGAGCAGCGGGTGCCTTCCCTCCGATGATCGGCTGGGCGGTCGTGACCGGTGACATCAGCATGCAGAGCCTTCTTCTGTTTCTGATCATCTTCATGTGGACGCCGCCTCACTTTTGGGCCTTGGCGCTCTACCGCTGCCGCGACTACGAGCGTGTCGGTGTTCCGATGCTGCCGGTCGTTGCGGGGCCGCAGGCGACGCGGCGCCATATCCTGATTTATTCCATTCTTCTCGTTCCGCTCGCTGTTGTGCCTTACTTCGTCGGGCTCGGTGGAATCGCTTATCTCGTGCTGTCGACCGTGTTGGGCGCGGTATTTCTTGCCCTCGCCGTGCGTGTTTACGTCACGACGGAAGGCCGCGAGGCCGACACGGCCGCGCGCCGGTTGTTCCTGTTCTCGATCCTTTATCTCTACGCGCTGTTCGCCACGATTTTCGTCGAGGCGTTGGTCCATCGGTTTGTGGTCTGAGGCGTGAACTGATGAGCGAAGAAACCAAAAACCAGAAGCAGGCGGATCTCGCGGCCGAGAAAATCAGGCGTCGGCGTTCGATTGCGATCGCGCTGACACTCGCCTTCATGGTTGTCGCATTTTACGTCGCCACGTTTGTCCGCCTCGGCGGCAACGCCATGAACATTCGGTAGGAAGCAGGAAGTTGGAACCGAACAACGAAAAGCCCGGTAATGCCGCTCGCAACAATCAGCGAGTCGTTGCAGTTTGCCTTGGCGCCCTCGTTGTGATGGGGGGGATCACGGCCTATTCGCCGACCCTCTATCGTATGTTCTGCAGCGTCACCGGCTACGGCGGGACGACCCAGCGGGTTCAAAGCAACAACGAAAAAGTTCTCGACCGCACGATGACGGTCCGTTTCGACGGCAGCGTCGCGCAGGGCCTGCCGTGGAAGTTCGAGCCTGAAGTTAACACGATCGACGTCAAGATCGGCGAGACGTCCCTAGCCTTCTTCCGCGCCACCAACTTGTCAGACAAGCCGGTGACTGGGCAGGCAGCGTTCAACGTCACGCCGGAGGCATTAGGCATTTACTTCAAGAAAATCGCGTGCTTCTGCTTCGACGAGCAGACATTGAAGCCGCACGAGACGGTCGAAATGCCGGTGACGTTTTTTATCGACCCGAAAATGGTCGATGATCCGGACACGACGACCCTGAACGATGTGACGCTGTCGTATATCTTCTATCCCGTCGCGAAGGCGACGGCCGACAACTCTTCCAAGCCCGTGAAATCGGGCGGATGAAGGACCGCAAGTTTTGAAGGTGAAGTTAAGCAAATAACACAAGAAACGAGATCGAAAATTGGCCGGCGGGGCAGCGACGCCCCAGCAAGTTCAGGTTTCGATCTGGGAGACGAACGGGGACTACGGAGACCGAAATGGCAGATACGCATGTGAAACATCACGACTATCACTTGGTGAACCCAAGCCCGTGGCCGCTCTTTGCGTCCGTCAGCGCGCTGGTTATGGCGATTGGTGCCATTGCGTGGATGCGAACGCATGTCGATGGCGAAGGCGTGTTCGGCATTAAGGGGCCTTACCTGTTCGCAATCGGCGCGGTCGCGGTCATCGCATGCGCTTGGTCGTGGTGGCTCGACGTCATTCGCGAAGCCAACCAGGGCTACCAGACGCCCGTCGTGCAGCTTCACCTGCGCTACGGAATGATCATGTTCATCGCCTCCGAGGTGATGTTCTTCGTCGCTTGGTTCTGGGCTTACTTTGACAATGCGTTCTTCCCTGGCGACGTTCGCGGGCTCTTGAACAACACGAGCCATATGGTCGGCCTGACGACGCGGAACGAAGTTTTTGGTGGTGTATGGCCGCCGATCCCCGCAGAGACCGCGGCGAACATTCCCGGCTTCTTCAAGCATACCTTCAATCCGTGGGGTCTGCCGCTCGTCAACACTCTCATCCTGTTGACGTCGGGCTGCACCGTCACATGGGCTCACCATTCGCTCCTGAAGAACGATCGGCGCGGCCTGGTTATCGGTCTGGTTCTGACCGTGCTGCTCGGCTTGACGTTCACGGGATTGCAAGCTCTCGAATATAGCCACGCGGGCTTCAGCTTCGCAGGCCACGGCTACGGTGCCACGTTCTTCATGGCGACCGGATTCCACGGCGCGCACGTGATCATCGGCACGATCTTCTTGCTGGTATGCCTTGTACGCGCGACGCGCGGCGCCTTCAGCCCGCAGCAGCATTTCGGCTTCGAAGCGGCGGCTTGGTATTGGCACTTCGTCGACGTCGTCTGGCTGTTCCTCTTCGCCTGCATCTATGTTTGGGGTGCCGGTCCGCTTGTGCCGGGCGCGGAATAGGCAGCTTGGCGAAGAGCCAAGAGAAAACCGAAGTTTTGCGAGAGGCGGCCTCTGGTCGCCTCTCCTCTTTTCGAGCTGTTTGGAATTGAACTCGCTCCTGCAATGCGCAAGTTTTATGCGCGCTCTCGCAGAGGAAAGCCGAGGTTCGCGTGCATAGCTCAGGCTCACCCGTTTCGCCGCTCGAGGCCGGATTGAAATGCCGGTGTCCTCGTTGCGGAAAGGGCAAGCTGTTCTCCCACATGCTCAATATGCGCGAGCGTTGCGATCAATGCGGACTGGATTACCGGTTTGTCGACACCGGGGATGGTCCAGCCGTCTTCGCGATTTTCATTCTCGGCTTTCTATGTGTTGGCGGCGCGCTCATCGCGGAGTTCAAGTTCGGCGTCCCCTGGTGGGGTCATGTCCTGCTCTGGGGAATTTTCACGCCCGTCTTCGCTATTTTCCTGCTGCGCTTTCTGAAATCGACGCTTATCGCCCTTCAGTTCAAAAATAAGGCCGAGGAAGGTCGTCTCGCCAAGGAGTAACGATGTTTGCGCGCTGGCGTGCAGCCGGTCTCATCATTCCATCGCTTCTAACCCTTGCTTTGCTGCCCGTGCTCATCGGGCTCGGCAATTGGCAATGGCACCGCAAAGCGTGGAAAGAGGATCTGATTGCCAAGGTTGAGGCGCGGCGCACCGCCGAGCCGGTTTCTTATCCCGCTGCATTGGCGAAATACGTCAAGGACGGCGACGTCGAGTATCTGCACGTCCGCGTGACAGGCACGTTCGATTACGCGCACGAGCGTCATCTCTATGCGCCGACCCCCCAGTCTCAGGGGTGGCACATTTACACGCTGCTGAAGCCGCAAGGCGGACTGCCGCCGGTTTTTGTCAATCGGGGATGGGTGCCCGACAATCTGAAGGACCCATCAAAACGAGCTGAAGGCAACGTCGCCGGACCGGTCACGGTGACGGGTTTGGTGCGGTTGCCGGAACACAAAGGCTGGTTCACGCCCGACAACGATTATGCCGGAAACCGATGGTTCTGGCGCGATCTCGACGCCATGCGATGGGGCGCCGACGGACCGCCGCCCGCGCTCCAGTTTTCCTCCGACAAAGAGCAAGCTTACGCGCCGTTCTCGATCGATGCCGACGCAACGCCTGCAAATCCGGGCGGTTGGCCCAAAGGCGGAACAACGGAGATCCATCTGCCCAACTCGCATCTGCAGTACGTCATAACGTGGTACGGCACGGCGCTGGCGTTGATCGGGGTTTTCGCGGTCTTTGCCCGGCAACGCTTGAAGGAGCTGGACGACAAGTCTTCGTAACTTTAACGCAACCGGGAACGCCTGCCGCTGCGGGCCCCGTGCCAATCTTGTTCCATTGCATTGCGGCCAGTAGGTTGGGGTCGCTTCTTTAAGTCGTCGCTTGTGAGATCGTGACATTGAAATACATTTCTACGCGCGGCCGGGCGGAGTCGCTTGGGTTCGAAGATGTCCTGCTGGCCGGACTTGCACGTGACGGCGGACTTTACGTTCCCGAAACTTGGCCAACCCTGACGCCCGATACCATCGCCGGGTTTGCCGGAAAGTCGTTCGTCGAGATTGCCGTCGAAGTCATTCATCCGTTCACGGGCGATGAGATTTCTCGCGGCGAGCTTCACCGTATGGCGTCGGAAGCTTACGCCGCGTTTGACGTGCCCGAGGTGACGCCACTCATTCCCCTTGGCTCGGGTTTTACAATTCTCGAACTTTTCCACGGCCCAACTCTGGCGTTCAAAGACGTGGCCATGCAGCTGCTGGCACGTCTGATGGATCACGTGCTGCAAAAACGAAATGCCCGCGCCACGATCGTCGGTGCGACCTCAGGTGACACCGGCGGTGCCGCCATTGAGGCCTTCCGGTCCTCCAAGCGCGTCGATGTTGTGATCCTCTTCCCCGAGGGCCGTGTCTCCGACGTCCAGCGCCGGATGATGACGACGCCGCAAGAGACGAATGTTCACGCCGTCGCCGTTCAGGGCACGTTCGATGATTGCCAGGCGCTCGTCAAAGCCATGTTTAACGATCATGCCTTCCGCGATCGTGTCGAGCTTTCCGGCGTCAACTCGATCAACTGGGCCCGCATCGTTGCGCAGGTGACCTATTATTTCTGGGCGGCGTCGCGGCTGAGCAGCGCCGGAAAGCCGCTCTCGTTTGCGGTGCCGACGGGTAATTTTGGCGACATATTTGCGGGCTACGTCGCCAAGCGCATGGGACTGCCGATCGACAAACTCATGATCGCTTCGAACGAGAACGATATCCTGCCGCGCGCCGTGACCACCGGCGTTTACGCGATGAAGGACGTCATCGCGACGACATCGCCGTCGATGGACATTCAGATCTCCTCGAATTTCGAGCGCTATCTGTTTGAGGCTTCGGGCCGGGACGCCGATTTCGTGGGAAGCGCGATGGCGTCCCTCATTGCCACGGGCCGCTTCGAACTCGGCCGCGTGTGGCCTCAACTGCAATCCGATTTCGCCGCCGTATCGGCATCGGAAAAGGACGTGGCGGACGTCATCAAACGGACGAAAGACAAAGACGATTATATTCTCGATCCGCATACGGCATGCGCCGTGGTCGCAGCGGAAAAGATCGACTTCGCGGGCGATACGGTCGTGCTCTCCACCGCGCATCCGGCAAAGTTCCCGGATGCCATCGAGGCCATCACGGGCGCACGCCCGGGCCTCCCGGCGCATATGGCCCATCTGATGAGCGATGCCGAAAGGTACGAGACATTGCCGAATAGCCTTTCCGCCGTTCAGGATTTCATCTTGAAGCACTGCCGCGTGACCACAGGAACATCTTCATGACAACCGAGCTGACGACGCTCGCCAACGGCATTCGCGTCGCGACGCACCGGATGCCCAATCTCGAAACCGTGTCGCTCGGTCTATGGGTCGCTGTCGGATCCCGGCATGAACGCGACGACCAGCATGGGCTGTCGCACTTCCTCGAACATATGGCGTTCAAGGGCACCAAATCGCGCTCCGCGAAAATGATCGCCGAGGAAATCGAAAGCGTCGGCGGCGATCTCAACGCCGCCACCGGCCTCGATACGACCGCCTATTACGCGCGTGTTCTGAAGGGCGACGAGGGTGTCGCGCTGGAGTTGATCGCCGACATTTTGCTGAATTCCAAATTCTCCGCGCATGATCTCGATCGCGAACGCATCGTTATTCAGCAGGAGATCGCATCAACCGACGACAGTCCCGACGACATTATCTTTGATCTGATGCAAAGCGCGGCATTTCCCGATCAGGCGATCGGCCGTCCGATCCTCGGAACCAAGGCCAGCGTCGGCCGATTTCGCGCCGCCGACCTGAACGGTTATCTCGAAGAACACTATCTCCCTGATGATATTGTCGTTTCGGCCGCCGGCGCCGTCCACCATGACGAGATCGTCCGCCACGTTCAGGCCCTATTCGGGAGGCTCACTCAGGGTCTTCGGGGAGCCGAGTCGCCGGCGGACTACCGGGGTGGATTTGCGGCGTCGGCCAAGCCGTTCGAGCAAAGCCACGTTCTGATCGGATTGCCTTCGCCGTCGTGTCTGGACCCGGCCTTCTATACTGCGCAGGTCTTTTCCGGCCTGTTCGGTGGTGGAATGTCGTCTCGCCTGTTTCAGGAGATCCGAGAGGATCGAGGTCTGTGTTACTCGATCTATTCGAGCGTTTGGGGGGTCAAGGATACCGGAATGCTTGCTGTGCATGCCGCCACCGCGCCTGAGAAGGTCGAGGAGCTTGCCGCTGTGGTCGCGCAGGAGCTTAAGGCGCTGGCCGATTCCGGCCCCACGGACGCGGAATTGCTGCGTGCTAAGGCCCAGCTCAAGGCGGGCCTGCTGATGGCTCTCGAAAGCTCATCGGTCAATGCCGAACAAATGGCGCGGCAACTCTTGGCGCAGGGCCGCCTTGTGACTGTTTCTGAATTGGTCGAAGAGGTCGAAAACGTCGACCATGCCCGCATCAAGGAATTTGCTGGTGACCTTCGATCGGAAATCGCGTCCGTCGCGGTGATCGGTTCGGGGAAAAAATCGTCGGCGCAGGCTGCGCGCGTTGCGGCGCTGTTCACGCCCGCCGCCGCCGATGCTATGACCGGACAGGGAGCGAGGTAGCAACGCCGTGGCCTTTCTTCGCGCAGTCCGTCCGGAAGAAGATATCGACGTCATCCGCGGCCGCAAGGTTGTGTTGCGCCAGCCGGTGGCGGCCGACTACGCGGAATGGGCCGAGTTGAGGGCCCTCAGCCGAGCCCACTTGACGCCGTGGGAGCCGACGTGGGCGGCCGATGATCTATCCCGCAGCATGTACCGCCGCCGTCTTCGCGCCTACGCGAAGGACGTGCGTGACGACGTCTCATATCCCTATTTCATTTTCGATAGCGCGGCTGGAAACCTCGTTGGCGGCATGACGCTGTCCAACGTCCGCCGCGGATCAGCGCAGATGGCATCGCTCGGCTACTGGATGGGCGCGCCTTACGCGGGACGCGGCTACATGCGCGAGGCCGTTGCGACGCTTCTTCCGACGGCGTTCGGAACGCTCCGGCTGCATCGGATCGAAGCTGCAACGATGCTTCATAACGCGGCCTCCATCCGCGTACTGGAGTTCTGCGGTTTCGAGCGCGAGGGGCTTGCGCGCTCATACCTCAAGATCAACGGGCGCTGGGAAGATCACCTCCTTTATGCGCGTCTTATCGGCGTGCCTCTCGCTGCTGAGCCAAGACCGGGCGGGGGGGCCTAATGACGTTCGGGGGGTGGGGAAAATCAAATCGAACGACGTCGTGGTTGACGGCCTTCGTCGTCGTTGCGCTGTCGCTGTTCGGCCTCGCGGCACGTGCCGAGGCGCTGACGCCCATCCCTGTCCAGGAGGATCAGGATCGCATCGAGATCACGACTCTCGGTGAGGCCTATGAAGGACGCGGCGATAGCCTCCAGGTCGAGACGGCAGCCGGTCAGGATGGTGTGTCCGGCCGCATGACCGTCAGAGCGTCCGTTCCGGGAACGAGTCCGAACTGGATGGTCTTCTCGCTGACCAACAAAACGGACAAGTCACTTGAACGCCTGCTGACGGCCGATCGCTATTCCATCGTTGGATCGGGCACGGTTTGGCCGGACCTCGATGCGCGGCGGATCGAGAGCGTCACGCCATCCGTTGGCTTCGTGCCCGAGCGCATCAAGAACGACAAAGCCGACGTCTTCCGCATCACGATGGAGCCGGGACAGACGATCACTTACGTCGCTGAACTTGCCGGCGAGCGCTTTTCCCGCCTCTATCTTTGGAAGCCGATCGACTACGAAATCAAGAGCCGTGACCGCCAGCTTTTCAACGGTGCGATGCTCGGCCTGACCGGCCTGTTGGCAATCTTCCTGACGTCGATTTTCGCGGCCAATCATAAACTGATTTTCCCGGCGGCTGCCCTCGTCGCGTGGACGGTGCTGAATTATCTTTGCGTCGATTTCGGCTTCTTCCATAAACTCTTCAATCTCAGACCGGAGGACAACGCCGTTTACCGGGCCGCGGGCGAAGCGGCGATGGCGTCGAGCTTTGTCATCTTCCTTTCGACGTTCCTCCGTCTTGGGCTTTGGCACGGCATCGTCAGAATGATGATCGGTGTCTGGATGGTGGCGCAGCTGACCCTGATCGCAGTCGCCGTCATAGATCCGCGCCTCGCCGCTACGTTTGCGCGGTTGTCGTTCCTGATGATCGGCGGCGTCGGCGGTTTGTTTACCGTCTTCCTGGCGTTCAAAGGCCAAGACCGCGCCCTGTCGCTGGTGCCGACGTGGCTGCTGCTGCTGGTTTGGATTTTCGCGACGGGCATGACGCTCAGCGGCCGCATGTCGGGCGACGTCGTCGTGTCGAGCCTCATCGCCGGCCTGGTGCTGGTCGTCATCCTGATGGGCTTCACCGTCACCCAATTCGCGTTCCGATCGGCCGATGCGGCCTACGCTGGGGCGCCGACGGAATTGCAAGGACGATCCTTGGCATTGGCGGCGTCCGGTTCGACCGTTTGGGAATGGAATATCCGCCGCGATGAAATCAAGGTCAGCCCGGAAGTCGAAATCGCGCTGTCGCTGATGCCCGGCGAACTATCGACGAAGGTCGACGATTTTCTACGGCACGTGCATCCGACCGACAAAGAGCGGTTCCGCGTCATGCTGATGTCGGTGCAGGAGCGCTCCGGGGTCCGGATCAGGACCGATTTCCGCCTGAGGCACTCCGATAACAGTTGGCGCTGGTTCGAGCTGGAAGCCGCAAGCGTCCCGAATTCCGACGGCCGCACGCTGCGTTGCGTCGGCCTTTTGCGTGATGTCTCCGATATGAAACGGGCTCACGAGCGCCTTTTGCATGATGCGGTTCATTGCAGTCTGACCGGACTGCCCAATCGTGAGCTGTTCCTTGACCGGCTGAAGGGCGCCGTTGTGCGTGCGAAGACGGATACCAGCGTCAAGCCTGCCCTCGTTTTCATCGATCTCGATAAGTTCAAGAGCATCAACTCGTCGTTTGGACTGGTTCGGGGCGATAGTCTGCTGTTGACCGTCGCGCGCCGTCTGCAGCGTCACCTTGGAGCGCACGATACGGTCGCGCGCGTTGGCGGCGACCAGTTTGCGATGCTTTTCACCGGCGAACGCGAAGCTCGAAATCTTGCGGCGCTTGCGGAGCGCGTGCGCCGCTCGTTGCGGGCGCCCATTCCGCTTGCCAATCAGGAAGTCGTTTTGACCGGATCGATGGGCATCGCGGTCTGGGATGAGACGCGAGCCGCCGACGATGATCTGCTGAAAGACGCCGAGCTGGCAATGTACCGTGCCAAGCGGGTCGGCGCCGACCGGATCGAGGTTTTCGATCCCGGCATGCGCCGCGATCGCGAGCAGAGCGCCGGTGCCGAACTCAGCAAGGCCATCGAAAAGGGCCAGCTTCGCGTACTTTATCAGCCCATCGTCTACCTGCCGACCAAGGAGCTGGCGGGCTTTGAGGCCTTTGTCCGCTGGGAGCATCCGAAGCTCGGTCTCGTCAACCCTGCCTCGCTCGTCGATGCCGACGGAGCATCGGATGCATTGATCAAGGTCAATTGCGTTCTGTTGCTGCGCGCCGCCAAGGATGCCGCCAAATGGATTTCTGAGTTGCCGCGCCCTGAGCGGCCGCTATTCGTCTCCGTCAATATGTCCTGTCCGCAGCTCTTCAAGCCGGAATCGATCCAGGAAATTCGCCACATCCTCGGCCGCAATACCGTGCCGCCAGGAACGTTGCGGCTCGAGATCGCCGAAAACCTTGTCATGAGCAATCCCGAGCAGGCGGCGGAAGTTCTGAAGGTTCTGCACGCCTCGGGCGCCGAGCTGGCTCTTGATGAATTCGGTACGGGCTACTCCTCGCTCGCGTATCTCAATCGTTTTCCATTCGATACAATCAAGATTTCGCGCGAACTCGTCCGCTCGAATGGCACCGCCGCTGGAGCTGCGATTGTGCGCTCGATGGTGGCGCTCGCCCACGAGTTGTCGAAGACGGTCGTCGCCGAAGGCGTCGAGCGGGCCGACGAAGCGACCTTCTTGCGGTCGATTGGCTGCGAATATGCGCAGGGCTACCATTTCGGCGAGCCGATCCCCGAACGCGCCGTGCTTCAACTGCTGAAGATGGTCCGTCGCTCCGAAAGCAAAATGCAGCCGCGCGGGTTCTTCCGTCCCAAGTTCCGCAGCATCGGAAAGCAAGCCAAAGCAAAGGTCGCGCGCGCCGCCATCGCAGCGCCTGATAAGTCACCCGCTACAGGCGACCAGAAAGCGATCACAGCGCCGCCAAAGGCTCCGGCCAAGGTAGCAGCAGCTTTGCCGGTTGGTTCGATCGTCCGTCAGCGCCACAAATCTGTCGCCGCGAAGCCTCCAGTCGCCGCGGCGATGCCGGCAAAATCCGCAGCTCCTCCGAAAGCTGCCGAAGCTCTGCGCAGCGCCGTCACAAACGGGGGCCCGCCGGGCAATCCGCTTGCTCCCGTCGTTCCTGGCGCAATGCCAGCTCTGCCGCCGGAACTGCTGCAAAATATCGAGCGTACATCCGGATCCGCTCCGCAGGCGCAGCGAAAGCCGTCGGGCAAAGGGCACGGACAGAGCGCGCCGAAGCCGTCCGCGCCGGGACCATTGCCGACCCCGGTTGCCGACCGTACCGCTTCGCTGTCGGGACCGAACATCATGGCGCCTCTGTCCGAAGCTCTGGCGCGCGCTTCGAATACGCCGCAAACGACCGGGCGACCGGCCCCGGCGGGAACGTCTCAACGAAATGGCCATGCGCCGCCGCCTGCGAAGGAACCGCCCCCCGTCAACGCTGCGCCGCCGCTGCCAACTCCGAATGAATCGACCCAGCAACCGGATTTCTCAACGCTACCGCCGTCGATCGCGGCAAGCCTGGCACGCTTGGCCGGAGGCGAGCCGCCGCCGAAGACGATGGGCGGCCCACCATCAAGATCCGAGCCGAAGGTTGCGTCGAAGGGATAAAAAGCTGGCCTAAGCGTGGCCGGCGTCGCTCACCAAGTGCGAAAGATCAATTCCGATTTTCGCCAGTGCTCGCGAATACTTGTTCTCAAGATCTTCATCGAAAATGATGTCGGGATCTGCCGGGCAATGAAGCCAGCCATTGGCCTGGATTTCGGTCTCGAGTTGGCCGGGCGACCATCCCGCATAGCCGAGCGCCAGAAGTGCCCGCGCCGGACCGCGCCCTTGTGCAATCGCCTTCAGGATATCGATCGTCGCGGTCAGGCAAACGTCCTGCTCGATCTCAAGCGTCGAATCTTCGGCGAAATAGTCGGAGCTATGGAGAACGAAGCCGCGTCCTGTCTCGACGGGACCACCGACCTGGATGGACAGCGATAAGACCTCGCTGGTGATCTCGTCCTCTGGGTTTCGCGCCGAGATTCCGAGCCTTTCGAGCAGATCGGGAGCAGTGATGTGGTTGGCACGTTGATTTATAATGAGTCCCATAGCGCCTTCCGAGGAATGGGCGCACAGGTAGATAACCGAGCGCTGGAAGCGCCGGTCGGACATCGCCGGCATGGCAATGAGCAATTGCCCTTCGAGCTTGATGTCCGAGCCCTCCGCAGGGCTTTTTTGTCGAGCAGACTTCATATCCAGGAGACTAATCCGATAGCGCCGCGGCGTGAAGATGTTCGAACGTGCCTAAAACGAATTGATGTAACAAGTTGGGCTCCGGGACCCTATATTGAAGGTGGTTGAATACCTCTCCAGCGGAGGACCGCGTGCAACACGCCAAAATGCGAGAAGGTGACGGATTGTGATGAGATTGACCTTTGCGTTCCTGGCGCTCAGCACGACGGCGGCACTTGCCAATTCGGCAACGCCGGTCACCTCGGATTGGGTCCAGGGCTACAACACGAAGGCCCGTCTCGTCGCAGGCCATGCCGTTCGTGACGGACAAAAGGCGCTTTACGCCGGCGTCGAACTGGCCATGCCGCAGGGTTGGAAGACGTACTGGCGCACGCCCGGTGACGCGGGCGGCGTGCCTCCGGAGTTCGATTGGAAGGGCTCGCAGAACTTGCAGTCCGCGCGCGTGCTTTACCCGGCTCCGCATCGCTTGAGCGACAAGGCCGGCGATGCCGTGGGTTACAAAGGCGGCGTCATATTTCCCGTGCTCGTGAAACCTGCCGATGCCACCAAACCCATCGTGCTGCACGGCAAGGTGGACTACGGCCTATGCAAGGATATTTGCATTCCCGCCGAAGCCGAATTCCAGGTCGTGATCCCGCCCGATGTCGGAACCTCGGCCGAGTTGACGCAATCGCTGTCGCGCGTTCCGCAAGACCAACCTCGCGCGGGCCTCGATCCGAAGCTCGCAGGCTGGCGGGTGGATCAATCCTCCGGGAAGCCAAAGCTCATATTCAACGTCGAGACGGGATCGTCCGAAAGCGCCGATGCCTTCGTTGTTGCGTCGGATGAGACGTATATTCCGCTTCCCAAACGTATCGCGAACGAAGCGGGCAAGGCGAAATTCGAAGTCGATCTCACCGACGGCGTCAACATAAAGGATCTTAAAGGCAAGCCGCTGACCATCACGATGATCGACGGCAAGGGCCAGTCGGAAACGACGATCACACTTGAGTAGGGCGCACGCCGCGCTACAGTTCCCTGACAAAAATTCCAGAGCATGAGGAATACGATGGCGATCAAGGTCGGCGACAAGCTGCCGGACGGAAAATTCACGGTCATGGGCGCGAACGGGCCCGAGCCCAAAACCACCAGCGAGGTCTTCTCAGGAAAAAAGGTGGCGCTGTTTGCGGTACCCGGCGCTTATACGCCGACGTGCAACAATCAGCACATGCCGGGATTCGTCTCGCGCATTGATGAACTGAAAGCCAAGGGCATCGATGCGATCGCTTGCACAGCGGTCAACGACGTGTTCGTCCTGACGAACTGGGCCAAGGATACCGGCGCCACCGGAAAGATCGAGATGCTTGCCGACGGCTCCGGCGACTTTGCCAAGGCGATCGGTCTCGACATCGACCTTTCGAACTTCGGACTGGGCCTGCGCTCGAAACGCTATGCGATGCTGGTCGATAACGGCGTCGTCAAAGTCCTGAACGTCGAGGACAGTCCGCCGGTCGCGGATAAATCGAGCGCCGAAACGCTCTGCTCGATGATTGACCGCTCGCTTTAGTCTTGCACCGGATCGGCAGGCCGGCGTGACAGCTTGAACGGCGCCATCGCAATGCGCGCAAGTTCGTCGGCCCGCTCGTTCTCAGGATGACCCGCGTGGCCCTTGAGCCAAAACCATTCGACGTTGTGCTTGTTGCGCAAGGCGTCGAGTTCCTGCCATAGCTCGACGTTCTTGACTGGCTTCTTATCGGCCGTTCGCCAGCCGTTTTTCTTCCAGCCGTGAACCCAGCCGGTGATGCCGTTCTTCACGTAGGCGCTATCGGTATAAAGCGCGACGTCGCTGCGCTTCTTCAGAGCATTGAGCGCTGAAATCGCGGCCATCAATTCCATACGGTTATTGGTCGTCAGCGCCTCGCCGCCGCTGATTTCCTTGCGGTGGTTGCCGGAGATGAGAACCGCCCCCCAGCCGCCGGGCCCCGGATTCCCGGAGCATGCGCCATCGCTATAGATCAGAATTTTTGCAGCGCTGGCGGTCATCACGGAGTTTCAAAGCCATAGTCGCGGATCGAAGCGACGGATTGATGGAAGCGAAGCCGCCGCACGTAATCGAGTGGATCCTTACGGGCGACGAGGGCATCTTTCGGCGTGTTCAGCCAATCGTAGCTGCGGGTCAAAAGGAAGCGCATGGCGGCTCCGCGCGCCAGCAGGGGTAATGCCTCGCGTTCGGCCGCGCTGAGCTTGCGAACGCTGTCATAGCCCTTGAGAAGCGCGCGCCCCTTCGTGGCGTTGAATTGGCAATTGGGTTCAAAACACCAAGCGTTGAGCGATATGGCGATGTCGTAGGCGAGCGCGTCGTTGCACGCAAAATAGAAGTCGATCAGGCCCGAAAGTTTGTCGCCGATGAAGAACACATTGTCGGGAAAGAGGTCGGCGTGAATGACACCTTGCGGCAGATCATTCGGCCACGACGCTTCGAGAAACCCCAATTCGTCCGTGATGAGCGGTTTTAGATCGCGCGATATTTCGGACGTGCGTTCAGCAAAATTGTCGAAGAGAGGCCGCCAGCCGCGCAGGCCGAGTGCGTTGTCGCGCCGGAGCGAGAAATCTTCGCCCGCCACATGCATGCGCGCCAGCGCTTTGCCGAGTTCAAGGCAATGCTCGACTTTTGGCCGTCTCGGCCACATCCCTTCGAGGAATGTCACGAGAGCGGCATGCCGCCCAGCCAACTCGTTCAAGACCTGGCCATTGGTGTCGCGCACGGGCAGCGGACAAGTGACGCCGCGCGCCGAGAGATGCTCCATCAGCCCGAGAAAGAACGGCAAATCTTTTGGATCGACCCGCTTCTCGTAAATCGTCAGGATGAATGCGCCGGTCGTCGTATGCAGCAGATAGTTGGTGTTCTCGACGCCCTCAGCAATTCCCTTGCACGAGAGCAGATTGCCAAGCTGATAGGGCGCTATGAAGCGCGCAAGCTCTTCGTCGCTGACTTCCGTATAGACCGCCATGATCTTCCCGTACGCCGAAATGGAGGTCTACTGCTGTCCAGCCGAGGTTTGTGCGAGCCGAACCTGGCGCGGCACGTTGAAGACGACGCGCTCTTCAAGGGTCGTTACGATCTCGATCGTCACGTCGTAGCGCTCGCGGATGGCTTCGACAACCTCTTCGACGATCACCTCAGGCGCCGACGCGCCCGCCGTGATGCCGATCGCCTGCGCACCTTCGAGACTTGCCCACGGAATATCCGCTGCGCGCTCGACAAGGAATGAAAATTTGCAGCCGGCTTTTGAGGCAACCTCGACAAGCCGCAGCGAATTCGAACTCTTGGGACCGCCGACAACGATGAGGCCGTCAATCTGCGGTGCGATCGCCTTGACGGCATTCTGCCGATTGGTCGTGGCGTAGCAAATGTCTTCCTTCACCGGACCGCCGATGCCGGGGAAACGCTCCTTGAGAACAGCAACGATTTCTGCGGTGTCATCGAGCGACAGCGTCGTTTGCGTTACAAAGGCGAGCTTGCCGGAATCGCGGGGCTCGAATGCGAGCGCGTCTTCGACGGTTTCGACAAGGTGGATAGCGCCCTTTGGCAATTGTCCGAGCGTCCCCACGACCTCGGGATGACCACGATGTCCGACCAGGATGATCTCGCGCCCCTGTTCATGGTGGCGGGCCGCTTCCATGTGGACCTTCGAGACCAGTGGACAAGTCGCGTCGACCACGAACATGTTCCGATTTTTCGCGGCTTCCGGAATGGTCTTCGCGACCCCGTGTGCTGAAAAGATCACGGGTTGATCAGTATCCGGAATCTCGTCCAGCTCCTTCACAAAAACGGCACCTTTGGCTCTCAGGGAATCTACAACGTAGCGGTTGTGTACGATTTCATGTCGGACGTAGACGGGAGCGCCGAATTTGGTCAAAGCCTGTTCTACGATCTGAATTGCGCGATCCACGCCGGCACAGAAGCCACGTGGCGCAGCGAGCAGAATCTTGAGCGGTGGCTTTTGCACGGTCACTTCGATTGGTTAAGGCCGGATATGGCAGAACGAGGTTCTTTATACTCATCCACCGCACCTGAAAATGCTGTTGGATGCCGGTCGAGTCGGATGGTACGGTCCTTTTCTGACAATACAAGGGGCCGGGGTTCGCAACTGCGGGGGATGTTGTTGCACAATTCGGGTCGTTGGCACCCTGACAAAGGGGGTGCGAAGATTTTACGCCGCTTTAAATTCGCGCCGGCACAGGCTTTCGCGCTTGTTTCGCTTGGCATTTCCGCTGCGGCGCTTGGCGGCTGCGGAATGTCGTCGCTGACGTCCGGATTGGGCGGCGGCATGTTCGGCAGCGGCGGTTCGGAAGGCTCAAACGTTTCGGAAGCTCAGCTTCTCGACGCTGCGAAATCGTCCGACTCGAGCGCAACTGGCAGCACCGGCGTTGGGGAAATAGACGCAGGATGCCCACGGCTTCGTATTGCGCCGCATGACAACTACATCACGTTCTATGAACAGGGCCACGTGGGCGATGCGCTCTCGGTCGCGCAACGCGGTGAGATCACCAAAACCGCGCGCGAATGCCGGATCGAGGAAGGCCGCGTCGTCGTCAAATACGGATTTTCGGGCCGCGTTCTGCTTGGACCGAAGGGGCAGGCAGGAAATGTGACCTTGCCGATCATCGTGGTCGTCAATGATTCAAAGCAGCAGCGCGTGACGACCGACACGACGAAAGTCGATGTCAACATCGGCACCGACAAACCGATCAGCTATTTCTCCGGCGTGCATACCGTGAGCTTCCCTATTCCGGAGGGATCGCGGCCGGGCGAATTCGAGATGATCATCGGATTTAATAGCCAGTCCGGAGGTTCCGGCTGAGAACGCTGCGCTCGCCGACGTTTGCTCGGACGTCACGATGATAAGCCAGTACAAGTCCAAACACAAAAAAGCCGGGCGCGATGGCCCGGCTTTTTTTAATATCGCACTTTGAAGTGATCAGTTGAGCTTGCCGCGAAGATCGTTGATCGACTGAGAGATCAGCGAATTGCCGACATCGCCCTTCACCCGCGTCTTCAGAAGCTCCTGCGCCGCTGCGATCGCGCTATCGACGGCCGTCGCACGCACTTCGCTCAAGGCCTGAGTTTCAGCGCGCGCAATCTTGTCCTCGGCGATCTTGGAACGCCGTTCCAGACTTTCCGCCAACGACTTGCGAGCGTCCGCCGCCAGGGCTTCAGCTTCACGCTTGGCTTGATCGACGATGGTGCGGGCTTCCGTTTCGGCTTCACGCGCCTTGCGCTGATAGTCCGCAAGCAGAGCCTGCGCTTCTTCCCGCAGCTTGCGGGCTTCATCGAGCTCTTTGCGAATGCCATCGGCGCGGTCGTCGAGCATTTTGGTGATCGCTGCCGGCACCTTGTAGTAGATGACCAGCGCAACAAACGCCAGGAAGGCGACGAGAACCCAGAATAGCGGATTGTTTGGGTCTAACATTGCTTATCCTCACTCGCCCGGGGCCGGCTGCAGCACCTTCTTGACCTCATCCGGCGAAACGTCCTGGCCGATGAGTTTCGTCACCACGGCGCGTGCCGTATCGGTGGCGATTTCGCCGATCGCAGAAACAGCCTTGGACTTCGTCTCGGCAATGCGAGATTCGGCGTTCTGCAGTTTAACGGCGAGCTGTGCATCGACCCGCTGACGTTCCGCATCCGTCTCGGCCGCGAGACGGTCGCGCGTCTCTTTGGCGATGCCGGATGCGTTGGAACGCGCATCGGCCAAAGCCTTCTCATAATCTGAGAGGGCCTTGTCCGTCTCGTCTTTGAGACGGCCCGCAGCATCGAGATCGCGCTTGATCCGGTCACGCCGCTCATCGATGACGTCGCCGACGCGCGGCAACGCGATCCGGCTCATGACGAAGAACAGCGCAATGAACGACAGCACCAGCCAGAAGAGCTGTGGTGTGAAGTGGTTCGGATCGAGCTGCGGCAAGCCCTCGGATTTGGACGCGCCTTCGGCAGCCTCAGCAGCAACCGCGAACAACAGTGTCGTGCCGGCAAACATCTTTGCCTCCGGTTATAGAGCCGCGCCTAGTCTCAACCGTAAAGAATGATGAGCGCGATCAGAAGTCCAAAAAGGCCCGTTGCTTCAGCGAGAGCGAAGCCGATGAGCAGGTTCGTGAACTGGCCCGGAGCTGCCGACGGATTGCGCATCGCGCCCGAAAGGTAGTTGCCGAAGATGTTGCCGATGCCGACGCCGGCGCCGATCAACGCGCTGCAGGCGAGGCCCGCACCGATCATCTTCGCTGATTGAAGGTCCATTTAAAGTCTCCCTTTGCTGTAGCTTTTGTGTTCGAAATTCTGCGCTAACCTGCCGACCGGATCAGTGGTCGTGCATGTGGATGGCGTCGTTCAGATAGATGCAGGTCAGAACTGTGAAGATCAGCGCCTGCAGGAATGCGACGAGCACTTCGAGGCCCGTGAACGCAACCATGAAACCCGTGGGAGCAATTTTGCCCCACCAGGGCAGCATCACCGCGAAGCCAGCAAACACTTCAAGCATCGTGTGTCCGGCCATCATGTTGGCGAACAGACGGACCGAGTGGCTGATCGGGCGAATGAAGTAGGAAATAAGTTCGATCGGGACGATGACGATCAGCAGCCAGAACGGCACGCCATCGGGCACGAACAGCTTGAGGTAGCGGACGCCATGCTTCCAAAACCCGATAAGGGTTGCGGTGATCCAGACCATCGCCGCGAGAGCAAAGGTGACGATGATATGGCTCGTGACCGTGAAGACGCCCGGAATCAGGCCGATGAAATTCAAAACCAGAATGAAGATGAAGATCGAGAAGACCCACGGAAAGAATTTCATTCCGTCTTCGCCGAGGTTCTCTTTGACCATGCCGGCGACGTATTCATACGTAATCTCGGCCAGCGACTGCATGCGCGACGGCACGAGAGAACGCGCGCGCATTGCATAAATCATAAAGACGGAGATCAAAACCAGCGCGATGATCATCATCAGCGCCGAGTTCGTGAAAGAAACGTCGTGCCCGAAAAGATTGAGCGAGAAGATCTTGTGGATCTCGAACTGCTCCATCGGTCCGTGATGAGCAGTTCCACCAGCAACTTCAGCAGCCAAGCTCTACCCCCTGCGTCTCATTCGTCGTCATCTTTGACTGACGGCGCTGCTCTTTGCAGCGGCTCATTTTTCTTCTGTGCCTCTTGCGCGGCGCGGACAACATTCAAAAGACCTGCAGCGAAGCCCAGGATGACCAGAACGATCATGAGCCAGGGCGCCGTGCCGAATTGCCTGTCGAGCGCCCATCCCAGGCCGCCGCCAACGACAACTCCGACGACCAACTCCGCAGCAAACTTGAAAGCTGCTCCGAAATCGGCCCGGCCCCGCTCGGCCTTAGGCCTTTCGACTTTGGCCCGCTGCACCTTGAGCGCATCGAGCTTCCGGCCGAGCACTTCAGACCGTTGGCGAATTGCTTCACGGTCTTCAGGACTGATTTCACCGTTATCCGGCGATTGATCCTTGCCATTGTCTGACATGGTTCAAACCATCCAGAATTGCGGAAAAACCGGCCGCTGCGGGAGATAGACGGCGCGGACCATAGTTAGGGGGTCTGGGGGTGTCAAGGAAATGGGCATGAGGCCCCGCTCTAGCGGGTACGGCGAAAAGGCGCAGCCATCCGCTCGCGGATGGTCATGCGCCTCTGCCGGCGATTTGAAAAGCGTTCATTCCGAATAAGGCGCTTACGGCGTCGCGCTGCCCGATCCGGGATTTTGGGGCGCTGGCTGCTGACCGGTCTGCGGGATCGTCGTCGAGGCGGGCTGGCCGTCGCTGCCGCTTCCCGGCGACGATGATAGCTCGGGCGGGGTCTGGTAAAGGAACGCAATGACGAACCCGGCAAAAATAGCAATAATGAGCGCCGTCGAAATCAGCAAAACGCGGAAGTTCGTCTTGCGAGGACTGGCTTGCCGAGCTTCTGTCGGATCCAAAACCTCGCCTTTTGTTGGCGAATACTGTTGCCTTGCCACGAGTGGCCTCCATTTCCGTTAGAAATGGAAACGCATTCGGGCGAAATCGGGTTCCCCGACCCGTCGCCAAGGGAGGTGCAAGTTAGGTTTTGAGTTCAACCGGCTTCGCGGAAACTCTGCGCCGTTTGCAGATCGACCGAGACCAGTTGCGAAACGCCTTTCTCGGCCATAGTGACCCCGAACAGACGGTTCATGCGCGCCATCGTCATCGGATGGTGCGTAATGACCAGAAAGCGCGTCGCGGTTTCGCTCGCCATCTGTTCCATCAGTCGGCAGAACCGGTCGACGTTGGCGTCGTCCAGCGGAGCATCGACCTCATCGAGCACGCAGATCGGTGACGGGTTCGTGAGAAAGACGGCAAAGATCAGCGACAGCGCCGTCAGCGTCTGTTCGCCGCCCGACAACAGCGACAAGGTCGCCGGCTTCTTACCCGGCGGCTTCGCGATGATCTCAAGTCCGCCTTCGAGTGGGTCTTCCGGGCTCTCGATCATTTCGAGGCGCGCTTCGCCGCCGCCGAATAGATGCGTAAACAGCCGCTCGAAATGGCCGTTGACGGTCGTGAACGCTTCGTCCAACCGCGCCTTGCCTTCGCGGTTGAGCTGTTGAATGGCGTTGCGCAGCTTCAGGATGCCTTGTTCGAGATCGTCGCGCTCGGCCGTCAATCCTTCGAGCTGCTTGGCGACTTCCGA
>DATLJG010000027.1:0-5065 GCA_035538995.1 Hyphomicrobium sp.
GCGAACAGTTCGGCGATGCCTCGGCCGAAGCCTGAAGCCGCGCCGGTGATGACCGCAACTTTTCCGCTGAGCCGCATGCCGATCAATCCTGTCGCTTCAACGGCACCTGACCGGTGGCGGCGAGTTCGGCGGCTTCCTTGCGATACGGGCTCGCCGGATAGGTGCCGAGAATCGTGATCTGCGTCGAGAAGAACGACAGCTCTTCGAGCGCCAACTGCACGGGGCGATCGACCGGATGGCCTTCGATATCGGAGAAGAACATCGTGGCGTTGAACGTGCCTTCTTCCTGATAGCTTTCGAGCTTCGTCATGTTGACGCCGTTGGTCGCGAAACCGCCGAGCGCCTTGTAAAGCGCGGCAGGCACGTTGCGGACGCGGAACAGGAAAGTCGTCATGACGGGGCCGTTGCCGGGCTCCGCATCGTCGGGGTCCTTGGCGAGAATGACGAAGCGCGTGGTGTTGTGCGTTTCGTCCTCCATGTCGCTCTTGAGGATTTTCAGGCCGTAGATTTCGGCGGCGAGGCGCGAGGCGATTGCTGCCGTTGTGAGATCGTCGCCTTCGGCAACGAGACGCGCGGAGCCCGCCGTATCGGCCTCGGGCACCGGCTTCAATCCAAGTCTGCGAAGCGCCGTGCGGCATTGTCCGAGGGCTTGCGTGTGGCTCATGACGCGCTTGATCGTGTCGAGTGTCGCGCCCTCTTTCGCCATCAGCTGATGGCGTACACGGAGAAAGTGCTCGGCGACGATGTAGAGCCCGGCACCGGGCAGCAGATGATGGATATCGGCGACGCGGCCGGCGACCGAGTTCTCGATCGGGATCATCGCATAGCGCGTTTCGCCGGATTTGACGGCCGCGATGGCGTCTTCAAACGTCGGATACGGGACGGCTTCCAGATCGGGATAGACCTCGCGGGCGGCGAGATGCGAATTGGCGCCCGGCTCTCCCTGATAGGAAATTTTTTCGGGACTTGCGGCGGAATCGGTTCGATGCGGCATGGCGAATGGGCGCTTAGGTTTGCGAGGTCTGTGGGAAAACGAGATGCGGGCGGGTCATGGCGCGATAAGACGTCGAGCGCGCTCAAGATCGGCGGGAGTATCGACACCGAGGGGAACGGTGTCAACGATTGCCACATCGATGCGCATCTGGGCTTCGAGCGCCCGCAACTGTTCGAGCTTTTCGCGCTTTTCGAGCGGCGACGGCGGCAGCCCGACGAAACGTTCGAGGCTGTCGCGCCGGTAGGCGTAAATGCCGATGTGATGGTAAAGCGGCCCGTCGCCCGCCGGCGCGGTGGCCCGCGTGAAGTAGAGGGCGCGCAGACGATCCTCGGCAAGCGGCGTTCCGACGACCTTGACGACGTTCGGGTTCGTCTTTTCTTCGGGGTCGGAGATGACGGCTGCGAGGGTCGCGATATCGACCTCGGGCGTCTCAAGCGGGGCGACGCAGCGGGCGACCAAGTGCGAATCGAGCGTTGGAAGATCGCCCTGCAAGTTGACGATAATACTTGCGCGGCGTTCCGGGTCGGCTTTGCTGATCGCTTCGAAAACCCGATCCGAACCGGACGCATGATCGGCGCGCGTCATCACGGCGTTGCCGCCTGACGCCGTCACGGCCGCCGCGATCTCCTGACTGTCGGTGGCGACGATGACATCGCCCGCATTGGCGGCCACGGCACGGCGCCAGACGTGCACGATCATCGGAGTGCCGCCGATATCGGCGAGGGGTTTGCCGGGCAGCCGGGTTGCGTGCATACGGGCGGGAATGACGATCAGGCGATCCTGGGGCACGTGGCGGGAACCAATGTTCGTGACAAACTGTCTCGCTGTCCTGGCGGCACGAGTTCGTTTGTGCGCTTGCATGAGAGAAGCGAGCTTATATACCTGCCTCACGTCTCGTTGTAGTTGAATTGCATGGTCTCATTATACTAGTTTGCGCATCACCGGTTGACCGACACGGGGGCTCTAGAATGAGAATTGACGAATTCGAGTTCATCAAGATCGCGGGCGCAGTGCTCTCGGCGCTGCTGCTGATCTTCGGAACCAGAACAATCATCGACATGAACGTCGGACATACACCGGAAAAACCGGGCTTCACGCTGCCGGCGCCGACGGCAACCGCCGGAGGGGGCGCGGCAACGGCCGAAGCTGCTCCCGCAAAGGAGACACCGGACGAAGCCGCCAAGAAAGTGCTGGCGCTGCTTCCCAAGGCGAACGCCGAAAACGGCAAGGCCATTTTCAAGAAATGCCATTCCTGCCACGTCGCTGAGAAAGGCAAGAAGCCGACGGTCGGTCCGAACCTTTGGGATGTCGTCAACCGCGACCGCGCTTCATATCCGGGATTTGCCTATTCCGACGCCATGAAGTCCAAAGGCGGCAAGTGGACCTTCGAAGAACTCGCGAGATTCATCCACAGTCCGAAGACCTATATTCCCGGTACGAAAATGGTGTTCGCCGGACTGCCCTCCGAGAACGATGAAGCCGATGTTATCGCCTATCTGGCGACGCTCGCGGATACGCCCGTTCCCTTGCCCAAATGACAGCAAGTTAACTCGCTATACTGTATAAAGTTTGCGACCCTGCCGAGCCGTTGGCGGGGTCGCTTCGTATCCGGGCGCGGAGTTATCCCCGTGCCCCTTCGCTGTGTTAAGCTCCTCGCGGGCCAGAGAAAGGACGAAATCGAATATGCGGAAGCGCCTGACGCTGTTAACCGTTGCCGCTCTGGCGCTCCTGAGTTTCCTGCCGGCCGCGAACCGCGCCGCAGCCGATGAGTCGCAATGCCGGACCGCGCTGTCGCTCGTCGAGACTCCGAAGTACGGTCCGGATTTCAAAAATTTCGACTGGGTGAATCCCGATGCGCCGAAAGGCGGCGCGCTGCGTCAGTGGGCGGACGGGACATTCGACACGCTCAATCCGTTTTCCGACAAAGGCGTCAAGGCCGCCGGAGTCGGTTTGTTGTTCGACAGCCTGTTTGCAAGCAGTCCCGACGAACCGGCGACGACATACGGATTGATCGCGGAATGCGCATCCTACCCGGATGATTTTTCGTCGGTGACGTTCAAGCTGCGCCCGGAAGCGAAATTCAACGACGGAACGCCGATCACGCCGGACGACGTCATTTTCTCGTTCGACGAGTTCAAGAAGGTCAATCCGTTCTATGCGTTCTATTACAAGAACGTCGCGAAGGCGGAAAAGACCGGCGATCACGACGTCAAGTTCACGTTCGACGTCAAAGGCAACAGAGAGTTGCCGATGATCATGAGCGAGCTCAACATCGTTTCGAAAGCCTATTGGACCGGTAAAGACGCCAACGGCAAGCAGCGCAGCCTTGGCGAAACGACCGTCGAACCGCCGCTCGGAAATGGCGCCTACAAGATCAAGTCGGTCGACACCGGCCGCGGCATCGTCTTCGAGCGCGTGACCGACTATTGGGCAAAAGATCTGCCCGTCATGCGCGGACAATATAATTTCGACACGCTCGAAATCACCTACTATCGGGACCGGGCTCCGGCGTTCGAAGATTTCAAGATCGGAAAGATCGATTTCTGGCTGGAGAACCGCGCATCGGCGTGGGCGACGCAATACGGTTTCGACGCGCTGAAAAAAGGTCTCGTCAAGAAAGAGGCCGTACCGATCAAGCGCGTCGCGGGGATGCAATCGTTCGCGTTCAATACGCGGCGGCCGCAATTTGCCGACGCGCGTGTGCGGCACGCTTTCAATCTGCTGTTCAATTTCGAAGAGACCAACAAAAAGCTGTTTTACGGGGCTTACGTTCGCCTCGACAGCTTCTTCGCCAACTCGGACCTGCAAGCGAAGGGGCTGCCGCAGGGCCGGGAACTCGAGATCTTGAACGAAGTCAAATCGGAAGTTCCGCCCGAGGTTTTCACGACGGAGTGGAAGAACCCCGTCAACGCGAAGGAAGGCGATTACCGCAAACACCAGCAGGAAGCGTTGAAGCTGCTGGAGGCGGCGGGCTGGAAAATTTCGAGCGAGCAAGTGGATAGCGGCCCATGCGGCTATGTCTGCAAATTCATGCGCGCCGTCGGGCTGTCGTCGGTCGATACGGCGCGCGTGCTGCGCAACGCCAAGGGCGAGCAGATGACCGCCGAATTCCTGATCAACGGCGACACGTTCCAGAACATCATTCTGCCTTACGTTCAGAACCTCAAGGCGCTCGGGATCAATGCTTCGGTGCGGGTCGTCGATGACGCTCAGTACAAGCAGCGTGAAGACAACCGCGATTTCGACATCATCGTCGATAATTTCGCGCAATCGAATTCACCCGGAAACGAGCAGCGCGACTTCTGGGGTTCGGCGGCGGCCGACAAGCCCGGAAGCCGGAACACGATCGGCATCAAAAATCCGGCGATCGATACGCTGGTCGATAAAATCGTGTTCGCGAAGGATCGCGCCGATCTCGTGGCCGCGACGCACGCGCTCGACCGCGTGTTGCTGTGGAACTATTACGTTGTCCCGCAGTGGTATTATCCCTACGAGCGGATCGCCTACTGGGATATTTTCGGACGGCCTAAAATCTTGCCGTCGCAAACGGCAGCGATGATGCAAACCTGGTGGATCGATCCCGAGAAGAAGAAGGCTGTCGAAGCTGCAAGGGCGAAATAGATCCGTGGCGGTTTCTTCTCAAACACGAACGGTCTTGACGTCGAAGCTCGGTGTGCTCGCGGCGATGGCGTTCGCGCTTTCGGGACTGGGCACGGGGGACGCCTTTGCGGAGCCCCGGCATGGTCTTTCCGTTTTCGGCGAGTTGAAATATCCGGCCGACTTTCAGCACTTCGATTATGTCAATCCGGATGCGCCGAAGGGCGGCCGGATGATCACGCTCGGAACGGGCGGCGCCAACACGTTCGACAATCTCAATGCGTTCATCCTGAAAGGCGACGCGGCTCAGGGCCTCGATTCGTTATTCGACAGCTTAATGGTGCGGGCGCAGGATGAACCCGATGCCGTCTATGGCCTGATCGCAAAGTCGGCCGACGTCGCGCCCGACGGCTTATCGGTGACGTTCAAGTTGCGCCCCGAGGCCAAGTTCGCCGACGGCACGCCGGTGACGGC
>DATLJG010000028.1:0-10342 GCA_035538995.1 Hyphomicrobium sp.
GTCAGGGCCATCCATCAGGGTTTGCTCTTGCGGCGTTCCGCGCGCCGAACGAGGGTGCCGACGCCATGTTCCGTGAAGAGTTCGAGCAGCACGCAGTGGGGCACGCGGCCGTCGATGATGACGACGCCCTCGACGCCCGCTTCGACCACTTCGATGCAGCCTTCCATTTTCGGAATCATGCCGCCTGAAATATCGCCGCTCTTGATCATGTCGCGCGCTTCATCGAGCGTCAGATCGGGAATAAGTTTCTTGTTCTTGTCGAGCACGCCGGTGACGTCGGTCAGGAGTAGAAGGCGCTTGGCCTGCATACGCGCGGCCAGCGCCGACGCAAACGTGTCGGCGTTGATGTTGAGCGTCTCACCTTCGCGGCTGATGCCAACCGGCGCGATGACCGGGATGAGGTCCGACTTCGAGATCACTTCGACGATGTGCGGATTGACTTCCAGCGGTTCGCCGACGTAGCCGATATCGACGGCTTTCATCAGGTTGGATTGCGGGTCCGCCATCTCAGTGATCTTCTTGGCGACCATCAAGTTGGCATCCTTGCCGGAGATGCCGACGGCCTTGCCGCCCTGACGGTTGATGGCCGAGACGATCTCCTTGTTGATCTTGCCGGCAAGGACCATTTCGACAACTTCGACGGTCGGCTTGTCGGTCACCCGCAGGCCGTTGACGAAGTCGGACTTGATTGCCAGTTTTTGCAGCATGCTGGCGATTTGCGGTCCGCCGCCGTGCACGACGATCGGATTGATGCCGGACTGCTTGAGGTAGACGATGTCCTGCGCGAAGGCGTTCGACAGGGCTTCGTCACCCATCGCGTTGCCGCCGAATTTTACGACGACAGTCTGCTCGTCGTAGCGAATCAGATGCGGGATGGCTTCGGCGAGGATGCGTGCTTGCAGATGGGCGCTCGGCCGTTCTTCCACCGGTCTGCTGCTCTTATCACTGGGGGTTTTCATTGACGTCACGAGACTACACCAAAGCTATTGGAAGGCGAAGCCGCGCCGGCGGCCGAACGAAGACGGCGGCGAGTTGCGGCCGGGGCAAGCCGGGCGCTTTCGTCGCGGTCTTATAGCCGGTCAGGCAAATGCCTCAATGGATTTCCCTCATTTCCGGGCTTCCAGAGCTGTCCTGACGCAGGATGGACACGGTAAAGCGGGACTTTGGGGAAGGGGATTCCCGTCGGCCCGCCATCATGCCATTGCTATAGCTTGGCACGTGAGCTTGCTTGACGCGTTGTAATCACGCGGCCGAGGCCGTCTTGATCATTCTGGAGACGTCGTGAGCGTGACTGCCGCTGAACTTGGTCAAATTCCTATGTCGCCGGACCTCGGCGCAACGTTGTCGCGCGGCGCGGAATTCGCGGCCGGTGCCGGTGCGACGGACGTGACGCTGGAGCATCTGCTTGCGGCGCTTTGCGACGATCGTGACGCCATCGCAGTGCTCGACGCGAGCAACGTCGATATCGCCGCCTTAAAGGCGGATGTCGCCGGGCAATTTCCGCAAGGCGAACCGGCGGCCGATGCGCCGGTGAGTCTCGGCGTTTCGCAGGACGTGCGGCGCATTCTGGAAGCTGCTGCCGCGGCGGCGCGCGGAAGCCGCCGGCGCGATATCAACGGCGCCATCGTCCTTGCCGCGATCGTCGGGGACGGGCGGAGCATGGCGGCGCAAACGCTGCAGACGCATGGTCTGACGTTTGACGGTGCGATTCGGGCGTTGCAGACGGCGCTGATGCCGCAGCAACGTGCACCGGCTCCTCAGGCGCCGCCTGTGGCCGACGACGTGCTGGCCCGAGCGCGGGAGCGGGTTCAATCGCGATCGACGCCTTCGTTGCGCGATTTGATGAATGACCAGCCGCGCCCGGCGACCCAGCCAGACGTCACGCAGCCGGACGAGCGCACCGACTATTCTTCGCGAACCGACGCTTCAGCCGAGGACGACGGGGCTCACCGCTCATCAAGCGGAACGCCTCAGAAGTATCCGCAGCCATCGGGTGCGCCGGCATCACAACATGGCGAGCCGGAACCGTCGGCGCAGCCGGCCTTGGAACGCGACGCCCGGAGTGCCGCTCCGGGACCGGAGCACGACTCCGCAGGCGATCCGGGATTGCCGCCGTTTTCGGAAACGCAGCCAGCCAATCGCCCGGGGCCATCGAGACAGTCCGCTCCCTCGCAACCTGCGATGCCGCCGTCGCGCGAGATGCCGGTTGGGCCGCCCGGCCCGTCGCTGCCATTTCCGGGACGCTCGGCGACTGCTCCGATTCAACCGTCACCCGGAAGTCCGCCACAAGGCGCACCAGCCGGCCCGCGTGGGGCGTTTCCCATGTCCTCCGATGGCGGCCCAGTTCTGGCGGCACCGCCAGGGCGCGCGTTTCCTGGGGATTTGCCGCGTCCGCGCCCCGTTGGCGGGCAACCGCCGCCGATCCCGGTTCCCGGATCGTCGATGCCGCCAGGGATGCGCCCAGGCGCGCCTGGAGCCATGCCGGGTCCGGCATCGCTGAGTGCTGGTCCTGGTCCGCTTCAGGCTGAGCCGAGCCTGCGCCCGGATATGCGGATGGATCAGAAGGTTCCTGGCGCTCCCGGTCCGCAGCAGCAGCGGCCGCAACCCGCGAAAGGGAAGGGCACCGCCCGCAAGAAGGGTAAAGGCGCCAAGGTTGATCAGGGGCAGCTTGCCGAAAACATTCCGCGAAGCATGCGCGTCGGGCGGACCGAGCGCGTCGAAGTGCGGATCGCCAAAGCGTCGGTCAAGGCACTCACCGAGGGTCTCGAAGGTGACGGCGCCGTCTGGCAGCATCAGGTCACGATCACCAAGGCGATGGCGGTACGCATCCGAGCGCCGGAAGGCGGGTACTTTATCGAGACGGCGTCTCCGGAAACGCAATGGATCGAAAATAATCTCGGCTATTCGAATGACGATTTTGCGAGCTGGCGATTTCTGATCACGCCGCAATGGCGCGGCTGGTCGCAATTGCAGATCATCATTTCGGCGCGCACGATCGGAGCGGACGGCGTGGCGGCGGAGACGGCACTTCCCGATCAAATTATCGAAGTCAAAGTCCGCCGCAATCTCAAGCGCACGTTTGCGCGGCTCTTCGGTTGGGCAGTGGCGGCGATCGCGGGGGGCGCGTTGGCGACGTTTGGAGCAACAGGGATGACGTCGGTGAAGGCGTTGCTCGACAGCTTCATCCGTTGAGAGCTGAACGCGCTGGGACGCTGAGCGGCTTTCTGGTTAGCGCCCGTGAGCTTCGATGAGCTTCGCGATGACGGCTCTGAGATCTTCAAATCCCATGCCGGTTTCGGCCGATGTCGCGATGACGTGCGGAAAGGCCGCCGGGTGCTTGGCGAGGGCTTGGGCCGTTCGTTCGGTGACGCGCTCGAGATCGGTTCGGCTGATCTTGTCGGATTTCGTCAGAACGGCCTGGTAGGAAACCGCAGCGCCGTCGAGGAGCGCCATGATCTCGTTGTCGACCGTCTTCAGGCCGTGGCGGGCGTCGATCAGTAAGAATACGCGAAGCAGCGTGCGCCGACCCGCGAGAAAGCCGCGGATGGTGCGGTTCCATGCCGTCACCTTGTCTTTCGGGGCCTCGGCGAAGCCGTAGCCGGGCATATCGACAAGGTAGAGATCGCGATGGGGCTCGTTGAAAAAATTCAGTTCCTGCGTGCGCCCGGGCGTATTGGAAGCGCGCGCTAGCCCGTGCTGTCCGACGAGGGCATTGATGAGGCTCGACTTGCCGACGTTCGATCGGCCGGCGAATGCGATTTCCGGGCGGTCGTCGGGCGGGAGATGATCGAGGCCCGGTGAACCGCGCGAAAAGGTCCAGGCGCGCGTGAACAGGAGGCGGCCGGCCTCGACGTCTTCCGCCGATTGTTCAACTTGGTCGGTCATTGCCGTGTTCCGCCCGGCCGCTCGAAAGCGGCGCGAGCGGCACCTTTCAGTTGCTTGTCATTTGCTTGCGCCGCCACCGGCTCCAAAGAGCCGAAGCAATGGCGCGAAGGTTCGTTTCAAATTGTCGAAGAGATGGATATCGGCGCCGTTCTTCATATTGATGCGGAGCTGCTGGGCGATCGACAGCGTGTTGCTCCACGCCCAGTAGATCACGAGGCCCGCAGGGAAGCTTGCCAGCATGAAGGTGAACATCACCGGCATCCACTGGAAGATCTGCTGCTGAATGGGATCGGGCTGCGGCGGGTTCAGCTGCATTTGCATCCACATGGTGATGCCCATGATCAGCGGCCAAATTCCGATGTGCAAGAACGCCGGGGAATCGAACGGCAGCAATCCGAACAGATTGAAGATCGACGTCGGGTCCGGTGCGGAGAGATCGTGAATCCAGCCGAAGAACGGCGCGTGGCGCATGTCGATCGTAACGAACAGAACCTTGTACAGCGCGAAGAAGACCGGAATCTGCAACAGGATCGGCCAACAGCCGGCAAGCGGATTGATCTTCTCCTTCTTGTAGAGTTCGAAAATTTCTTTCTGTTGGCGCTGCGTGTCGTCCTTGTACTGCTCCTTGATGCGCTGCATTTCAGGCTGCATCTTTTTCATGCGCGCCATGCTCTCATACTGCTTGTTGGCGAGCGGATAGAATGCCGCCTTCACGAGCACGGTCAGTATGAGAATGGTGATTCCGAAGTTGTGAACGATGCCGTTGATGAACTCCATCAGACGGAACAGCGGCCGGGTGATGAAGTAGAACCAGCCCCAGTCGATCATCCTGTCGAAGCGCAGGATACCGAGCGCGTTTTCATAGCCGTCGATCAGCGACGCCTGCTTGGCGCCCGCGAACAGATGGCCCTCGACGCCTTTTCGCATGCCGGGTGAAATGGTCAGGGCGCCGCGTAGATAATCGGCCTGGAACGAGTCCTTGCCCGCGGGACCGTGTGCCTTCAGCGCCGAGTACATGGCCCTGTAGGGTTCGTGCTGATCGGGAACGAGTGCCGTTGCCCAGTACTTGTCGGTGATGCCGAGCCAGCCACCCGTAACGTTCTCGAACGTCTTGGGTACGCCTTCCTTGGCGGCGCTGGCATAGGTCTCTTCGATCAGCCCGTGTTCGCCGGAGATGCCGACGAGGCCTTCATGCAACACGGAATAGACATGCGCGGGGGGATTACCGCTGCGATGGACGCGCGCGTAAGGCAGCAGCGTGACGTCCGCCTTTGTCTTGTTCTCGACTTCGTCGACAATCTTGAACATGTAGTCTTTGTCGACGGAAATCGTGCGGCGGAAGACGAGACCTTCGCCGTTGTCCCATACCAGCGTCACGGGCGTCTCGGCGGTGAGCGTCGTGCCGCTTTCAATTGTCCATGGCGTGTTGGAGTCCGGAACCTTGATCGAACTGCCGCTTTGAGCGACCCAACCGAATTCAGCGAAATAGGGATCAGCAGAGCCGGTCGGCGACAACAGGGTGACGATCGGACTCTTGGGATCGACCGTCTCGTGATACTTCACGAGAGACAGGTCATCGATACGGCCGCCCTTCAGATCGATGGAGCCCTGCAAAGACGGCGTTTCGACCTTAATCCGTGCGGAAGATTTCAGGATCTCCTCGCGTGACTTCGCGCTTTCGGGCTGCTGACCGACCTTGGGCGCTGTCTCGGGAGTGGACACAGATGGAGCGTTGGCGACGTTCGGCGGGCTTTCGGTCGACGTCTTCCCTTTGTTTTGCGCTTCGAGCTGCCTGTTGAATTCTTGCTTCGCTTGCTGATGTTCGATCTCCGGGCGCGCGAAGAAGTATTGCCAGCCCATCAACACGAGGATCGATAGAGCAACCGCGAACATCAGGTTGTTTTGGTCTTTGGGATCTCTGGGGGAAGTCATCAAGTCCTCGGGTCAGTCGCCACCGATGGCGAGGCCGCTCATGGCCCAATAAAGCGATTGTTGGAACTGCTCATAAACGGAAGGGGACACCCCGTCACGTCGAACCTTTCGGTGCGGGCGTCCGGTGCGATGGCGAACGCTCGTTATTTGTCCGGCTTCGCTTAGCACTGTCATGTAGTGCTGCGAAAGCGCGTGCGACGTCTTCGAGCAGCAACGCGAATGGCCTGTCGAGCGCCGCGATGCGAGCGACAATCACGTAATCGTAGGTCTGGCGCGCATGTTCACCGGCTTTGGCCGCAAAAGCAGCTTTCAACCTGCGACGAATACGGTTTCGCGTAACGGCATTGCCGATTTTCTTGGTGATCGTGAAGCCGAAGCGTGCGCCGCTCTCGTCTCCTGCAGGCGCGGTGCGTTCCCGCATCTCGATCAGGAACGCGGGCGTCGACGAGCGCCTGCCACCGCGTACGGCCAGAAATTCGGGGCGCGATTTCAGGGTTCGCAGCGTCGGAATTCGAACCTCCAGAGGTGGGCGCGCAATTTGGAGAGCGGGCCGCGACAAATTGCGCCCTCCGCAAAGGCCGCGCGTGGCCAGCCCGATCGCGGCGATTGCTCGATTTATTCCTGAAAAAGTCGCCTGGGACAATCGATTAGAGGTCCCGCACGCCCTTAGCGGGTCGCGTGAGCGTGCTCATGGATCGCGTCTTGCGGCCACGACAAAGCGAGCCGTACCCGGTACAGCCCGCTTGGCGAAATCGAGAACTGTAGAGAGCTTTTGCGCCCGTCACTAGGCCGAAAGGCGCTTGCGGCCCTTGGCACGACGACGTGCGAGAACCTTCTGGCCGCCAGCGGTCAACATACGCTTGCGGAAGCCGTGGCGGCGCTTGCGGACAAGGCGGCTCGGTTGATACGTGCGCTTCACGGAAGTCTCCGTCCTAATACCTTGCGCCTCAATCCCACGCGGGGATCGGGAGCGAATTCTGTTTTATTTCCGAGGGTTAGAAACGGCCGCAGCGCCCAGCCTGAAGCCAGGGCAGAAAGCGAATTTCTCCGGAATTCGGTGTCTTATAATTTGGGCTTCAGGGCAAGTCAACGCGCCCGACTGGTGGCATTTGGTGGTTTTCTCGGGACCGTTGAGCGCTTCAAGCCGCCAGTTGCGCGGCCCACGTAAGGGATCAACGCACAGCTACACGCGATCCAGCCCTCGATTGTTTCCGGGATCGGCTTTAGCGTTAACGCCATAAGAGTGCCGATGGTCCTTCTCAATGCAAGTTGAAAGAACGGCGATGCCGAAAGACGTTCCCGGTCCGGGATCCCAGGATCAAAGCATCGATGCGGATTTCTGCATCATCGGCGCAGGGGCTGGCGGACTTGCCCTGGCGGCAGCCGCAGCGGCTTTCGGGCAGCGCGTCGTTTTGGTCGAAAAGCATAAAATGGGCGGCGAAAGCCTCAACTACGGAAGCCTGCCGTCGAAAGCTCTGCTGGCGGCGGCCAGGCGCGCCGAGGCGATGCGGACAGCCTCTCCATTCGGCATTCGCGGCGTCGAGCCGCTCATCGATTTGGCCGGTGTGCAGACGCATATTCGCGGCGTCATCGCGCGTGTCGCTCCCAACGCGGCGGCGGAGCGGTTTGCCGGTCTCGGTGTCCGCGTCATCTCGGCGCCCGCGAAGTTCATCGATAAATCGACCGTCGTTGCGGGCGATTTTCGCATTACGGCACGGCGGTTCGTGATTGCCACCGGATCGTCGCCTTCCATCCCCGCGATTCCGGGGCTCGCGGACGTTCCGTATTTCACATCCGACTCGCTCATCGACAACTCCCAACCGATTGCACACTTGATTGTCATTGGCGGCGGAGCGACCGGTCTGGAACTGGCGCAGGCTTATCGCCGGCTTGGATCGCGTGTGACGGTCCTGGATGCCGCGCAAGCGCTCGGCGACCAGGACGCCGAATTGGCTTTGGTCGTTCTCAATAAGCTCAACAGTGACGGCATCGCCATTCGCGAAGGCGTTCGGATGACCAACGTCTCCGGTGAGCAGGGGCGCCTCGTCGTCGAGTTTGCAACGGCAGATGGGCCGGAGCGGATCGAAGGCAGCGATCTGCTGGTTGCCGTGGGCCGCAAGCCGAACATCGCCGATCTTGGTCTGGACGCGGCAGGCATCAAAACGCGCACGGGTCACGTGATGGTCAATGCCGGATTGAGAACGCGCAATCGTCGTGTCTATGCAATCGGCGATGTGGTTGGTGCGGCTCAATCGGCGCATGTCGCCGCCAATCATGCCGAGGTCGTCTTGCGCCGGACGTTGTTTCGCCTAAAGGCGCGCTCCGCCGGTCAGAAGGCGGCGGCAGTCATCTTCACCGATCCCGAACTCGCCTACGTTGGCTTGTCGGAAGCGGAAGCGCGGGCTCGCTTCGGAAAAATTCATGTTCTGCGCTGGGCCTACCATGAAAATGACCGGGCGCAAGCTGAGCGCGAGACGGATGGCCATATCAAAGTCATCACGTCGAAGCGGGGCGCGATCCTCGGGGCCGGCATCGTCGGTGCGCAGGCCGGGGAGCTGATCCAGATGTGGTCGCTGGCCATTTCCCAGGGCCTCAACATCAAAGCCATGACGCAATGGATTTCACCGTATCCCACCTTGTCGGAAATTAATAAACGCGCCGCGTTCCGTTACTTTGCAACAGTGCCGAGCAACCCTTTTGTGCGCAAAGTCATCGCATTGCTGGCGAAGCTCGGCTAATCATCTCCGGTAATGGAAATTCTAAGACCGGTGCAGCACAAAAATTCCAACGGCCACGAGCCGCACGGAGATGGCGGGGGAGCGAAAGCCTCGGCGATGGGCGGTGCTTGGCGGGCGCTGTCGCGTTTCTGGGAAAGTCGCGGCTTGCCGGCCAAGCTCATTGTGCTGACGGTGCTCTTCGTGTTGATCGCGGAAGCCCTGATTTTCTTGCCGGCCATCGCCAACTATCGGATCACGTGGCTGCAAGAGCGATTGACGGCCGCGCAACTTGCGGCGCTTGCGTCCGACGCATTTCCCGGCGGCCAGGTTCCCTCGGCGTTGCGTGCCGATCTTCTACGTACGGCGGAGGTGCGGGCGATTGCGTCGCGGCGCGATGGCGTGCGGCGCCTCGTTCTGCCGGCGCAGAGCGATCTGACGATCGACTATGTCTACTATCTCCAACCGGAGCCGGACTCGCTTTGGGAAGGGTTGGGGCTGAAAATAACGCAGATGCGCGATGCGATCACGACGATCTTCGGCCGCAGCGGCAAAACCATTCGCGTTGTCGGACACGCCGGCCCCGAAAAGACCGACATCATCGAGATCGTCATTCCGGAGGCGCCGCTCAAGGCCGCGATGATGCGTTACGGGCTGAACATTCTTTGGGTGTCGATTATCCTGTCGGCGCTTACGGCAATGGTCGTTTATTTCGCGCTGAGCCGTCTTTTCGTTAAGCCGCTGAAACGCTTGACCAGCAATATGCTGCACTTTTCCGAAAACCCTGAAGACGCGAGCCGGATCATGCCGGTGACCGGACGCATGGACGAGATCGGCGTCGCGGAGCGCGAACTCGCGAGTATGCAGCAGCAGCTGTCGGGGCTTCTGGCGCAAAAGAACCGGCTCGCCCAACTCGGGCTCGCGGTTTCCAAGATCAATCATGATTTGCGCAACATGCTGGCGAATGCGCAGCTGATTTCCGACCGTCTTGTCGATATTCCCGATCCGACGGTGCAACGCTTTGTTCCGAAGCTGATCGCCTCGCTCGATCGTGCGATCCAGTTCTGCAATTCGTCGTTGAAGTTCGGCGGTGCATCGGAGGCTGCGCCGCGCCGCGAGCTCATTCCGTTGAAACCGCTGGTCGAAGAGGTGGCCGATAGCCAGGGCTTGCCGCGCGAGGGATCCATTGCCTTCGTCGATGATGTCGATGCGTCGCTTCTGATCGATGTGGATCATGAGCACCTCTTTCGCGTGTTGAGCAATCTGGTGCGCAATGCGATGCAGGCGATCGAAAGCCTTGAGGGCAAAACCGACGGGGAAATCCGTATCGCCGCACATCGGGAGGGACGCAAAGTCGTGGTCGATGTCGCGGACAATGGTGCGGGCGTGCCACCGAAAGCTCGCGAGAAGCTGTTCAAGGCGTTCCAGGCGTCCACGAAGAAAGGCGGCACTGGGCTCGGATTGGCCATTGCGGCCGAGCTGATCCAGGCCCACGGCGGTACGCTGCGCCTGCTCGATAGCGCCAAAGGCGCGCATTTCCGCTTCGAGTTGCCCGATCGTTCGGCGGATTGAGTACGTTTTGCGCCGCCAGCAGCGGCGAACACGGGGCGAGCCAAATTGCCCGAGCTTGGATCGCGCAATGGGCCTTGCGCTTGCGGGCGTGACCCACTAGAGAAGTTGCCTTCGCCGCCGGTCCTGGACCGGATGGACCGGCCGGTCCTGTCGCAGCGAAATGCGCCCGTAGCTCAGCTGGATAGAGCACCAGACTACGAATCTGGGGGTCAGAGGTTCGAATCCTTTCGGGCGCGCCA
>DATLJG010000029.1:0-10421 GCA_035538995.1 Hyphomicrobium sp.
GTGTCGAGCGACGCCATCAAAACTTTTTTGCGATCGCGGTTGGTCAGCCGATAGGCGATCTTGGCCGTCGTCGTCGTTTTGCCGGAGCCCTGGAGGCCGACCATCAGAATGCCGATCGGCGGCGCGGCGTGAAGATCGATCAGCTGCGCATCGGAGCCAAGCATCGCAACCAGCTCGTCATTGACGATCTTGACGACCATCTGGCCGGGCGTCACCGAGCGCAGAACTTCGGCGCCGATGGCCTTGGCTTTGACCTTTTCGGTGAAGTCCTTGACGACATCGAGCGCGACGTCGGCTTCAAGCAGCGCGCGGCGAACTTCGCGCATCGCCTCGACGACGTCGTTTTCGGTTAGCGCACCACGGCGGGTGAGCTTATCGAGGACGCCTGAAAGGCGGTCTGAGAGACTCTGAAACATTCAGCCTTCGTTTGTCGTTCTGCTTGCCGCTTGTCGTGACGTCATGTGGGAACGTCGGCGCAAAGCGCAAACGCACCCGGGAGCGCAACGCGCTGCCGGATGTTAACCCCCCTGCCTCCCGGAATGACCCATGTGCAGGGCGGCGGCACTGAGATCAGGGCCGTCGGAATGGCGTGGATATGCGGGAAGGGTCCGACAAAGTCAACGGCGGCATCATCAGCGGCTTGGGCGGACGGCGCGACTCATGTTGGATAAGCACCTCTTGAGCGGGCCTTGCTTGGCTCCGATGACATGCAGCTTGACGAGAACAATGCATGAACATACAGTCGAACTGTGCTTCCAGTCCTGCATGTTACCGCGTTGAGAAGGAATGAGGTTTTGACGGAACCGACGATTAGCTGTCCCAATTGCAAGACCGACATCCGGCTGACGGAATCGCTCGCCGCGCCCCTGATCGCCGAGACGCGCCGCCGATTTGAGCAACAGCTCGCCGCCAAGGACCAGAATATCGCCCGGCGGGAAGCAGCGATCGGTGCCCAGAAATCCGAGTTGGCGAAAGAAAAGGCCGCTTTCGACGAGACGATCGCAGAAAAGCTGACGGCGGAGCGATCCCGCATCGCCGCTGAAGAGGCTCAGAAGGCGAAGGTTCGTGCGGCGGCTGATCTCGATGAAAAAGCGAAGCAGCTGGCGGAGCTTCAGGGCGTTCTGAAAGCGCGCGATGAAAAGCTCGCTGAAGCGCAGAGAGCGCAGGCGGTATTTCTCGAGAAGGAGCGCGCGCTCGATGACGCGAAGCGCGAAATGGAGCTGACGATCCAGAAAAGGATCGGTGAAGGCCTCGATAGCGAGCGGGCGAAGGCGAAGCTGGAAGCGGAAGCGGCGCTCAACCTGCGCGTTGCTGAAAAAGATCAGCTTATCGCGTCCATGCAGAACACGATCGCAGACCTGAAGCGCAAGGCCGAGCAGGGCTCACAGCAATTGCAGGGTGAGGTGCTTGAGCTTGAGCTTGAGAGCCTGCTCAAGGCGAAATTTCCGTTCGACGGTTTCGATCCGGTTCCTAAAGGTGAGTTTGGCGGCGATCTGGTGCAGCGGGTGGTGAATGCTTCGGGCGTACCATGCGGCTCGATCCTGTGGGAGACGAAGCGGACAAAGAACTGGGGTGGCGATTGGATCGCGAAGCTGCGCGAAGATCAACGGCGCGCCAAGTCCGACATCGCGATCATCGTCTCGACGGCGTTGCCGAAGGGCGTGCAGACGTTCGATCAGGTTGACGGCGTTTGGGTGACGGATTTTCGATGTGCGCTCCCGGTTGCGTTTGCGCTTCGCCAGCTTCTTCTTGATGTGGCAGCGGCACGCATCGCCGGCGAAGGTCAGCAGAGCAAGATGGAACTCGTCTACGATTATCTGACGGGGCCGCGTTTCCGTCACCGCATCGAAGCGATTGTCGAGAAATTCGATGAAATGCGGGCCGATCTCGACAAAGAGCGCAAGGCGATGACCAAGCTCTGGGCGAAACGCGAGATGCAGATCACAGGTGTGATTGAAGCGACTGCGGGTATGTACGGCGATTTGCAAGGCATTGCGGGCAAGGCGCTGAAGGAGATCGACGGCTTCGAATTGCTGGGGATCGAAGACAAGAGTGATGCCAGCGACGAGCCGGCTGAGGTCTAGCGCACGCGCGGCCGACAAGGATGAGAACATGGACATCAAGCGAAGCGGGTCACAGCCTTCCGGCAAGGGATCGGCGGACTATTTTACCGGCGCCGTGCGTATCGATCCGCTATTTCAGGCCCCTCTTCCGGCGCGCGTCGTCGGCGCCAGCGTGACGTTCGAGCCGGGAGCGCGGACCGCCTGGCACACGCATCCGCTGGGCCAGACGCTGATCGTCACGGCAGGAAGCGGTTGGGCACAGCGGGACGGTGGACCGGTCGAGGAGATTCGCCCCGGCGACGTCATTTGGTTTTCGCCGGGCGAGAAGCATTGGCACGGCGCTTCGGCGACAACAGGGATGACGCACGTCGCCATTCAGGAAGCGTTGGACGGCAAGACCGTCGATTGGATGGAGCAGGTTAGCGACGAAGACTATCGGCGGCAGCAGTGACTGCTGCCGATTAAAACCGGTAGCCGTATCTGAGGCCGATACGGTCGAGGCCTTCGTTGTATCTCTGGGTATAGGCGTTCGAGGTGTGCTCGAAATAGACCGACAGATCGTTGTGCGCGTCGATGTGGTAGCCGATCTCGACCGGAATGTGGAACAGCAGGCGGGAGCCGAGCCACTTCTTGTCCGGGTCGGAGCCCGGCCCGCCGGTTTCGCCATCGTGGACGGCGGCCCCGAGCCCCAATCCGAAGAACACGCCGGACGGCAGGTCGCCCTGCCAGCGTGCGTCGATATAGGCATGGCTGGTATCGCCGCGCGTATTGATCGTGCCGCCGATCACCGGGCGAATGGCGCCCCAGGGCAGAACCCACGCGGCATTGAATTGGGCTTCGAGGTTGATATCGACAGCGTTGTGCTCGACCTGGAAACCGCTCCACAGATCGGGGACGTCATGGGCCAGGGCGCCGATCTTCAAGGCGTAGAGCAGGTCGTTGGCGGAAGCACCGTCGTCCGTGCACATAGCCACGCCTAAGGCAAGGACGACGATAGCCGCTGCGCGAGCTCGGAAATTCATTGCCGGCGAAAGTCCCCGTGGTCGAACGCAACGTGTGCGCTCATTCCCGGTCAGCGGCAAGCTGGGTGACTTCGAAATTCCCGTGACGGATGCGTCCGGGTCACAGAGGCCGATCGGTCGATTCTCCGGCCGTCCGTTCGTGGGCAAGCCGGCGGCGTTCTTGCTTTAGAAACCGGCCCCAGGCGCGGGCCAGGCTGAACACGCGGCGCTCGTAGGCGCGCTCGTCCTTCGTCAGGCAGATGCAGCCGTAGCAATAGCAGGGGCGGGCCCGTGCGAAGGCGATCCGAAACAGGAACGGGTTGGGGCGTTGGCGCGGGCGGGTGCGCCGTACGGAAACGTGGGTCATGGAAGCATCGTCGGCTCTGGCCCCTGCTTTTCGTCGTAAACGGCCGGGCTTTCGTCTTTGTTCCAGGGCGAGAACATGGCCGCCGGACCAAATCGTTGAATAATTTTCACCCGGTCGAGGCTTGAATTGTCAATTGGCGCGCTTCTCGCCATATAGGGCGGTATGAGCGCCACCACGTCCCTCCCATTCCTCAAAATGAACGGCCTCGGCAACGAGATCGTCGTCGTCGATTTGCGCGCTAGCACCAAGGTGTTCACGCCAGCAGAGGTCGCGGCGATCGCGTCTCGCCCAGCCTCGCATTTCGATCAGATGATGGTGTTGCACGCGCCCGCGACCAAAGGAACGGAGTCGCTGGTGCGCATCTACAATACGGATGGCTCGGAAGCCGGCGCGTGCGGCAACGGCATGCGCTGCGTCGGTTGGGTTCTTGCCGAGGATCTCGGCCGCAACCGGTTCAAGGTCGAAACGCGGGCCGGTGTTCTCGATACGGTCGTCAACAGCCAATCATCGATTACCGTCGATATGGGCGAACCGCGCTTCGCCTGGCAGGATATTCCGCTGGCGGAGGAATTTCGCGATACCCGCGCCATCGAACTGCAAGTCGGCCCGATCGACGCGCCGGTGCTGCATTCGCCGTCGGTCGTCAATGTCGGCAACCCGCACGCAATTTTCTGGGTCGATGATGTCGACGCGTTCGATCTCGCGCGCTTCGGGCCGCTGCTCGAAAATCATCCGGTGTTTCCAGAGCGCGCCAACATCTCGCTGGCGCACGTGACGTCGCCAAGCTCCATTCGGCTGAGAACATGGGAGCGGGGCGCGGGCCTGACGCAAGCCTGCGGTTCGGCGGCGTGCGCGGCTGCGGTCACGGCGGCGCGCAAGCGGCTGACGGAGCGCAACGTTGACGTCACCTTGCCGGGCGGCACGCTGTCGATCGCATGGGACGCGAATAATCACATTCTAATGACGGGCCCCGTCGCATTCGAATACGAGGGCGTCATCGATCTCGCGAAGCTGGCGACCGCACCAGTCTGACATTCAAACACGGAGCCACGTCGTGCCGGCCTTTGCTGAAAGTGCATCGTAGACCAATGCCTGAACCCGAAGTGATCACACTTGGCTGTCGTCTCAATGCCTATGAGTCCGAGGTGATGCGCGGCCATGCACGCGATGCCGGTCTCGACGACGCGGTGATCGTCAACACATGCGCGGTCACGAGCGAGGCCGTCCGCCAAGCCGCCCAGACGATCCGGCGGTTGCGCCGCGACAAGCCGCAGGCGCGCATCATCGTCACGGGCTGCGCGGCACAAACGGAATCCCAGCGCTTCGCCGACATGCCGGAAGTCGATCATGTGATCGGCAACGACGAGAAGATGCATGCGAAGACGTTCATCGGTCTTTCGACGGCGACGAGTGCGCGCGTTCAGGTGAACGACATCATGAGTGTGCGCGAGCAGGCGCTGCACATGATCGACGGATTCGGATCGCGGACACGCGCTTACGTGCAAATTCAGAATGGCTGCGATCATCGCTGTACGTTCTGCATCATTCCGTTCGGGCGAGGACCGTCGCGCTCGGTTCCGGCAGGCGAGGTCGTGACGCAAGTTCGCCGCCTCGTCGAGAATGGCTATGCCGAGATCGTGCTCACGGGCGTCGATATCACGTCTTACGGGCGCGATCTGCCGGGTGTCGCGCCGCTCGGCAAGCTCGTGCGGCAGGTGCTGAAGCATGTCCCGGAGTTGTCGCGCCTGCGCCTGTCATCCATCGATCAAGTCGAGGCCGACGAAGATCTGATGATCGCGCTCGCCGAGCAAGAAAGATTGATGCCGCACTTGCATCTGTCGATGCAATCCGGTGACGACATGACGTTGAAGCGTATGAAGCGGCGGCATAGCCGCGGCGATGCCATCGCGTTTTGCGAGCGTGCGCGAAGCCTTCGACCGGATGTCGTTTTCGGGGCCGATCTCATCGCGGGATTTCCAACAGAAACGGACGAGATGTTCGAGAATTCACGTAAAATCATCGATGAGTGCGGGCTGACGTACCTCCACGTCTTTCCATTTTCGCCGCGCCACGGCACACCCGCCGCGCGCATGCCGCAAGTTCCGGGCCCAATTGTCAAACAGCGCGCCGCCGAGCTTCGCGCCAAGGGCGGTGCGGTGCTTGCCGCATATCTTTCGGAGCAGCAGGGCCGGGTCGTGGACGTTCTGGTCGAAGCCGACGGCAAGGGGCGTACGCCGCAATTCGCCGAAGTCGATTTTCGTCGTGATGACGCCGTGGCCGCCGTCGCCGGCCGGATCATCCCGACCCGCATCGTCGGCGCTGGGCCAACTCGCCTTACCGGTGAGGTCCAAGCGTGAGCGAAAAGACCGAAAAGGGCAAAGGCTTCTTCGCGCGTTTTCGCGGAGGTTCGGAACCTGCGCCCGCGCCATCGCCTTCGGAAGCGGCAGAGCAACCGGAAACGTCTGCTGCAGTCGAAGTTGAACAACAAAAACCTCAGGCGCCCAGCGGCGGCGGCTGGTTTCAGAAACTCAAATCCGGGCTCGGCAAGACCTCGGCGAAACTGACGACCGGGATCACGGACCTGTTCTCGAAGCGCAAGCTCGATGCCGGTACGATCGACGACCTCGAAGACCTGCTCATTCAATCGGATCTTGGCGTCGCAACGACCGGACGCATCACGGCGGCCATCGGCAAGGGGCGGTTCGAGAAGGGCATTTCCGCCGACGAGGTTCGCACCGTTCTGGCCGACGAGGTCGAGCGCGTCCTGACGCCCGTCGCCAAGCCGCTCGCGATCAATGCTGGGCACAAGCCGCATGTCATCATGATGGTCGGCGTCAACGGCACCGGCAAAACGACGACGATCGGCAAGCTGGCGCAGAAGTTCCGCAGCGAAGGCAAATCCGTCGTACTCGCGGCCGGGGATACTTTTCGCGCTGCGGCAATCGACCAATTGAAGGTTTGGGGCGAGCGGACGGGGTGTCCAGTTGTCGCGCGCAACGTCGGGGAAGATGCCTCGGGCCTGGCGTTCGACGCCCTAAAGCAGGCGCAAACGACTGGTGCGGATGTGCTTTTGCTCGATACGGCGGGCCGCCTTCAGAACAAACAAGGCTTGATGGAAGAACTTGAAAAAGTCATACGCGTTTTAAAGAAGTTGGATTCGACTGCGCCGCACGACGTGATTCTCGTGCTGGATGCGACGACGGGGCAAAACGCGTTGCAGCAGGTCGAAGTGTTTCGCGACCGGGCCGGTGTCACGGGGTTGGTCATGACGAAGCTCGATGGTACGGCACGCGGCGGCATCCTGGTCGCCATTTCGGAAAAGTTCGGATTACCGGTGCATGCGGTCGGTGTTGGCGAAGGCGCGGACGACTTGCAGCCCTTCGCGGCGTCTGAATTCGCGCATGCGATCGCCGGCACATGAATGACGGGGAACTGAGGACGGGATGACGCAGGAAGCCAACATTCGGAATGCCGCTCAGATACCGTCGCGCAAGCGGCTGTATCCGTTCAACGCCGAGCAGACGGTCAATCTGTTGAGCGAGTTCGGTCCGCTGGTCACGATGTTCGTTGTCAATGCCATGTACGGCATAGACATCGGAACGTGGGCGCTGATCATCACGACGGTCATGGCGATCGTTGCGATGCTCTACATTTTTCGCCGGCCACCGGTCTTTCCGTTGATCGCGTCCTCCGTCACGGTGGTTTTCGGGGCGCTGACCATCATCACCGGCGACCCGATGTGGGTGCAAATCAAGGTCACGATCTTCAACGCCATGTTCGCATTGTTTTTGATCGGAGGCCTTTGGGTTAAGCACAATTTCTTCAAGTACGTGTTCGACAAGACCTTCCACTATACCGACGAGGGCTGGAACAAATTCACGTGGAGCTTTGCGCTCTTCTTCCTGCTGACGGCGGTTGCCAACGAATACGTGCGCCGCACATTCCACGACGAGCAATTCTACCGGCTTTTCGGCTACGAGATGAGCGGCGTAAACATCTGGATTCTTTTCAAAGTCGCGATCGTTCTTCCCGTCTCGGGGCTCTATGCTTGGGTTTTGACGCGGCTCATGCAAAAGTACCGCCTCCCTGACACCGCGCATGATTGAGGCTCGCCATGACGACGGACGAGAACAATACCGCCGCTGAGGCGGACGACGGGCAGCAGCTCGATCGCAAGCAGCTGGTGAAGCTTGTGGTGGAGTTCGGGCCGCTTCTGGTCTTCTTCGTCGCCAATAGCCGCTTTGGCATCTTCACCGGAACCGGCGCCTTCATGGTGGCGACGGTGATCTCGTTGATCGCGGCGCATCTGCTGCTCGGCCGGATCGCGGTCATGCCGCTGGTGACGAGCGTCTTCGTTCTGGTGTTCGGCGGCCTAACGCTGTGGTTGCAGGACGATCACTTCATCAAGATCAAGCCGACGATCGTGAACGGGCTCTTTGCAACAATTCTGTTTGCCGGTTTGGTGAGCGGCCGACTGTTTCTGAAAATCGTCTTCGGCGACGTCATGCGTCTTTCAGAAGAGGGCTGGCGTATTCTCACGCTGCGCTGGGCGCTGTTCTTTGTTTTTCTCGCGTTTCTCAATGAAGTCATGTGGCGAGGCTTTTCGACCGACACCTGGGTGGCGTTCAAAGTGTTCGGCATCATGCCCATTACGTTTGTATTCGCGCTGGCGCAGATAGGTCTTCTGAAGAAGTACGAAATTTCAACCTCTGAGCGTGGATGATCAGTTTAAGCATTACTGCGACATCGCTCGCTCGATCTTCAGTATGCGCCTAATCTTTATAGTTCTTTACTAATTTTTTTTCCCGGCACCGACTCATTTTTGCTGGACGGAGTGCTCGCTCTCATGGTTTAGGGCGACTGTTAGACTTTGGAATTAAGCGACTCGCCGTCTCAAACTGTGTGCGGGCACAGCATGGGGGATTTCCTGTTTCCTACGGGAAAGGCGGACGCGCAGGACGCGGAATGGCACGAGAACAAGCAAACAATCGTCTCGAGCGCTCGCCTCTCCATCTTTTGCATCGTGCCGGACAATGTGCGGCCGAGATGTTTCAGATTGAGCTCGGCGGCGAAGATCTGACCCCCCGGCAGTATGCGATCCTCCTCACGGTGGCGCAAAACGAGGGGCTAAGCCAGACGCAGCTCGTGGAACTGACCGGCATTGATCGTTCGACGCTCGCGGATATCGTCCGCCGGATGCTCAAGAAGGGCTTTCTGCAGCGACGGAGAACGCGCGAGGATGCGCGCGCGTATTCGGTCAAGTTGACCGATGAGGGTACGAAAGTCTTGAAGAGCCATGACCCGCTGGCGCGCCGCGTCGATGAGCGGATTCTGGCGAGCTTGCCCGGAGCGCAGCGCGATCGGTTTCTGCAGGATCTCAATGCGATCGTGCAGGCGCTGGCGCGATTCAAGGAAAAAGAAGCCGCAAAGCAGTCACGCTGACCGTGGGATCAGCGTGACCGGTGTCTGGCGTGCGGCCGGTATTTGCCGTTCAAGCGGCTTTCGTCACGAGGCGCTGATGGATCAGCGTCTCCGCGATCTGCACGGCATTGAGCGCCGCGCCTTTCAGCAGGTTGTCCGAGACGATCCACATCGTCAGTCCGTTCTCGACCGTCGCGTCTTCGCGGATACGCGAAACGAAGGTCGCGTAGTCACCGGCCGCTTCAACGGGCGTGATGTAGCCGCCCGGCTCCCGCTTATCGATGACCATGACGCCCGGCGCGGATCGCAGGATTTCGCGAGCCTCTTCAGGGCTTAACGGCTTTTCGAACTCGATGTTGACGGCCTCGGAATGGCCGACGAACACCGGCACGCGCACGCATGTCGCCGTCAGGCGGATTTTCGGGTCGAGAATTTTCTTCGTCTCGGCCAGCATCTTCCATTCCTCTTTCGTGTAGCCGTCTTCCATGAAGACGTCGATCTGAGGAATGCAGTTGAATGCGATCTGCTTGGTGAACTTCTTCGGTTCGACTTCCTGGCCCGGTACGTACTTGCCCTTGGTCTGGTGCCAGAGTTCGTCCATCCCGTCCTTGCCGGCGCCGGAGACGGACTGATAGGTCGAAACCACGACGCGGGTGATCGTCGCCACGTCGTGCAGCGGCTTCAAGGCAACGACGAGCTGCGCCGTCGAGCAATTCGGGTTGGCGATGATGTTCTTCTTGGCAAAGCCGCGGACGGCGTCGCCGTTGACCTCAGGCACGACCAGCGGCACGTCCTGGTCGTAGCGCCAGCACGATGAGTTATCGATGACGATGGTGCCTTGCGCGCCGATGCGCGGCGACCACTCTTTCGAGACGGCGGATCCCGCCGACATCAGGCAGAAATCGACGCCCTTGAAGTCGAATGTCTCAAGGTCGCGGCATTTGATGACGGAATCCCCGAACGAAACTTCCGTTCCGATCGAGCGGCGCGATGCCAATGCGTAAAGCTCGTCGACCGGAAACTTCCGTTCGGCGAGGACATTCAACATTTCGCGGCCTACGTTGCCGGTAGCGCCGACGATGGCGACCTTGTAGCCCATTCGATATCCCTGAAGTTGCCGGGGTCGAGGAAAGCATCGACCCGCGCGGCGGATGGTCCCAGCGGTTCACATACGCGGCCCGGGCCCCGGATTCAAGGTTTGTTCCGCCGCAGTTACGCGCGCGGCTTGCTCGGGTCACATTCTATTGACCATTCTCTGATGTGATCGCGACCCGTTCGGAATTGATCCATGTCGTCGAAGAGAACCGCTCTTTTTGTTGTGTTGATGGTCTCCGGCCTCGCTGCAGCACCGGCGTCGGCAGTTCAGTCGCGCTGGCTCAGCGGTGATGAGATCCTGACGCAGTTCAAGGACGCCACGATTGATGGGCGCTATGCGAGCGGCAAGGCGTTTACGGAGCGCTATGGCGCCGACGGCAGGCTGACATATACGGAAGCCAGTATGACGCTTGGTGGCCACTGGTCGGTCACGGAGGGCACGCTGTGCACGATCTATGAGTTCGATGCCTCGGG
>DATLJG010000030.1:0-15677 GCA_035538995.1 Hyphomicrobium sp.
CGTATCGAACGGATAGTGAAGAAGCTGCGGATCGAACAGAAATTTGCCCGTCACCCGGTAGACCTTCATGTGATCCGGGAACGCCTCGCTCTTTCCGCCATCGTGAATGACGCGCACGGTGATCTGGCGATCGTTCGACCCGGGCTCGAGATAGGCATTGGCAAATTCGATCTGGTCGATCGAGGCTCCGCTGCGATCGTTCATCGATAGATAGAAATCGGCCAGGAACGTCTTTTCGTTGTCATCGATGCGTTCGGCGCTCACCAGATCGATATCGGCATAGAGCGTATCGATGCGCCGCATGATTCGATTGCGAAGATGCGTGAACTGAACCGGCGCAAGCTGCGCGTGACCGAGTCCGCGCGGCAGCATGATGATCTTCGGCGCCCGTGCCGCCGCACGCGAAGACGATTCAAAGGACCAATTGTCGAACCGGCCCTTGAACGTGCCCCGGCCCGAGGCATAGGAACTGCCGAGCCGGCGCAAAACAAGCTTGCGAAGATCGGGCAAACTGGTCGTGACGTTGGCGCCGTGCGCGGCTTCCGCGATGAGACCGACCATGTCGGCATACTGCGTCCCGGCCGACAGCGCCCGCATGTTCTCGTCGTCCGTCACGTTGAGCGGCGCGTCCTCATCCCTTGGCTTGCATTTGCCGCTCTTCCACCCGGGCGCTTTTTTATTCTTCACGCCTTCGAAAATCCAGCTATCGGGATTCGGAGAATCGGAAATGAGCTTGCGCAACCGGTCGTTATAGACATCCGGAAATCCGTCCCAAGCCAACTGATAGATGTCGTTGGGATAGCCATCTTCGCCATCGGCTTCGAGCGCGGTCAGACGACCTGTGGTGAACAGAGGCGGCGTAAAGCCGGCGTCCTTGAACTGTTTCAAAAGGTCGGCCGTCCGAGCCGTTCCGACGCTCAGGAAAAGCAGATCGATGTTTTTGCTTTTGAGATCGGCAATCGCCGACGCAACATCGCTGGGAGCGATAACGTCGTCACCGACCGTATGCAGCCGATGATCGGCCACCATCGTCTCGGTGCCGAGTTGCTTTTTCAAGGCGTCGCCGAGATTGCCGCTGACGAAGCTCGAGTCGAGGCCAATGAAGGCCGCGCGGCCGATCTTCATTTGCTTCACGAACTGCTCAAGAACCGGCATCCGTTCTTCTTCTTCCGACGGGCGCGTCGTGAAGACATTGGGATAATCGGCGATGAGGTTACCGACCGAAATGTCCGAAACGAAGGGGATGCCGCTGGTTTTGAGATCTTTGCCGTTGGCTTCGAAAGCCTCCTTGGCGCGCGTCGAATTCGACATGCCGATCATCGCGAGCGTCTGCGTATCGGAGAGAGCGGACGCCATGTTCACCGCCGTCTGCTTGCCGTCGTGCAAATCGTCGTAAAACTCCAAGCGGAGCCGGCGGCCGGCAACGCCGCCTGCACGATTGATCCGCTGTTGCTCTTCCCGCGCCAGGCGTTTGATCGCGGCTGTCCGGCCATTATCGTAACAGAGTGACCCTGGCGACGTGAGAAAGACCGCCACATCCAACGGCGGATGCTGCGCTGCTTCAGCTTCGTCGGCAGACGCAATCCCGCTCGGAGCGCTGGCGCTGATCGCAAGCGTGAGCACAGCACCAAGCATCGCAACGCAACGCCGCAATGAAGCACGGGGCATTCCGTGCGCACGGCCGCTCAAAAAACGAAAGCCCACGTAGATCCCACCCGCAGATTGTTGGACGCCCGGAAATGACCCGCGAGTACCCCTCGCGGCCTCCCCCACAGCGATTTAGCAAGCCGTGCAGCCAAACAATGGAGAAATTAGGATTCTGCTCGAACTTTCCTGCGGGGCACTGATTTCCTCATGCAAACCAAAGCTCGTCCCCAAGGCGCCCGGCTGCCCTTGTCGCCACCGGCGCCCCTCCTTAACTTCGCTCCGGCCCACGCCGGGCTTTGGGAGACCCTATGCTCGACAAGCAGGCGACTTGGATTTCCAACCTATTGCCGTGGCGAGCCGCCGCCGATCCTGACGCGATGCACGCTGCGCATGCCGCCGTCGCCCACCTGAAGCCCGCTGTCGTCATCACCGGCGGTTCGCGCGGCATCGGCTACGCATTGGCCAAGCGATTTCTCCTGGCCGGGAGCGCAACCGCTATCGTCGGGCGCAATGCGACGCGGCTTGCGGAAGCAGCCATCGAATTGAAAGCCGCAACGGGCATCGAACCCACAACGATCCTTTGCGACGTGAGTGAGCCGAACGCCTTCGACATCATCACAAAGCAGCTCGACCGCGCGCAGCTTTATCTCGATGTGCTCGTCAACAATGCGGCAATCGGGCTTGCCGGTCCGTTCCTGGAACAGACGCCGAGCGAAATTTCCCGCCTCGTTGCGCTCAATGTCGAAAGCCTGACGCGCCTTACCCGGGCCGCCCTCCCGGCGATGGTGGCGCGCCGTCGCGGCGGCATCCTGAACGTGGCCTCTCTCGGTGCGTACGTTCCCGGCCCCAACCAGGCCGCCTACTACGCCAGCAAATCCTATGTGGTGTCATTGACCGAGGCGATTGCTTCCGAAATCGCAGGCCACGGCGTCAGGGTGTCCGCGCTCGCTCCCGGATCCGTAGACACCGGATTTCATAGCGAGATGGGCGCCGAGCGCTCCCTCTATCGCCTCTTCCTTCCTGCAATGTCGGCGGATCGCGTCGCCCGCTCCGCCTACCGCAGGTTCATGTTCGGTCAGCGCGTCATCGTGCCCGGAATTTTCAACACCGTTGCGGTCGTGGCATTAAGAGTTCTTCCACACATCGTCACCGTGCCGATCATGTACGTCTTTCTGAAGCGCAATAATCCGCCGCGTTAAGCATCAATTCTTTTCTCGTTTGCCATATCGCAACGAATTTCGGCTTTAGTGTCTAGGGAGCCTGGAATGAAGTATCGCGTATCCGGGTCTCCCTCGCGGCCGCGCTCTGCGGGCCCTTGGGGCTCGGCCATTATGAGGCGTGGCCGCGCTATTTTTCCTTCACGATCCCGCCATCCCAAAATCCAGGCGCTTTTGAACAGCGCCAGCACTGCGTTTCGATGGGACAGCGGTTGATCTCGTGATATGGAAGCCCCCATAAAAAAGGGGGCTGCTTCGCAAGACCCCAAAGTCTTGGAAACGCCAGCCGTGACCCAGCCCGTCATTGTCGCCACGGGACTTTACATCCCGCCGCACACCATCACCAACGAAGAGCTGGTGAACTCGTTCAATACCTATGTCGAGCGCTTCAACACGGACAACGCGGCCGCAATCGCCGACGGCCGCGCCGACGCATTGCTGCCGTCATCAGTTGCGTTCATCGAAAAAGCCTCCGGTATCAAGTCACGTCACGTGATGGACAAAACGGGCATCCTCGACCCCGCCGTCATGCGGCCGGCAATCCCCGAACGGCCGAACGAAGAGATTTCGATCCTCGCCGAAATGGCGGTCGCCGCAGCCAGGGACGCTTTCGGCAACTGGGATGGAAACCCGAGCGATATTGGCGCGGTGATCTGCGCCGCGTCCAACATGCAGCGTCCGTATCCGGCAATGGCCGTCGAAATTCAGCATGCCCTTGGCATCGGCGGCTTCGGATTCGATATGAACGTCGCCTGCTCATCGGCAACGTTCGGCATCAAGACGGCCGCCGATTTCATCATCAGCGGCTCCGCCAAAGCCGTTTTGATCGTCAACCCCGAGATCTGCTCCGGACATCTGAACTTCAGGGATCGCGACAGCCACTTCATCTTCGGCGACGTCGCCACCGCTGTCATTCTTTCGGCATCCGATGCGACAGAGAGCGGATGGAGCATCCTCGGCACGCGCCTCAAGACGCAATACTCGAACAACATTCGCAACAATTTCGGATTTCTGAACCGGACCGCGCCTGAAGGCATCGGCACGCCCGACAAACTTTTCGTACAAGAGGGCCGCAAGGTCTTTCGCGAAGTCGTACCGATGGTGTGCGACATGATTTTGGAGCACGCCCAAGAGATCGGAATTGATCCGCGAGACTTGAAACGGCTTTGGCTGCATCAGGCCAACATCAATATGAATGAAATGATCGGCCGCAAGATCTTGGGGCGCGAGCCACGGCCCGACGAGAATGTCATTATTCTCGACAGTTTCGCCAACACCAGTTCGGCGGGATCGATCATTGCCTTTCATTCGGCGAACAGCGACTTTTCTCCCGGCGAACGCGGCCTCATATGCAGCTTCGGGGCGGGATATTCGGCAGGCACTGTTTTCGTCGAAAAGCGTTGATCGCCTTCGCCGGTATCATTCAATTCAATCGGAATCCGAACGCTATGTGCTTCGGCGCAGAGGCACGATCGTGTCGGTCTTCAGCACCATGTCTTGGACAACATCGATCAGATTTTGACGCTGAAACGGCTTCTTGATGAGCGTCGCCTGCCGGAACGACTCTGGAAGCCCTTCGCGTCCGTAGCCGCTAACGAATGCAAACGGAATTTTACGGCGCAGGAGAGCGGCGGCGAGCACATCGACCGGATCACCCGCGAGGTTCGCATCGAGCAGGGCGGCATCAATTTCCGCGCTCTCGATGAGCTTCAAAGCCTTCTGCAGCGTCGCCGCAGGTCCGACGATCTTGCAGCCCTCTTCCTCGAGGCTGGCGACGATGTCCATCGCGATCAACGGCTCATCATCGACGACCAAAATACGCCGCCCGGCGATCGTCGCCACCTCCCGATCATCCGTGGAACGTCCGGCATTAAGCGCCTCGCGCGAAGACAAACGAAGACGGTTATACGAACCGCCGGCGGAATCTTCATTATCCGACAGGGGCAGCTTGATATCGCATGTCATGCCTTGCGCCTCGTAGCGGATTGAAGTGACACCGCCATGCGCTTCGAGGCTCTTTTCGATGAGCGTGCTCCCGAAGCCGCGTGACGCCGGAACCGAAACTTTAGGTCCCCCGCGCTCCTCCCACCGCAACGACAGATACCGGCCACCTTCGGTGCGCACCGTCCACCGGATGGACAGCCGCCCGTTTGGTTTGGACAACGCGCCGTATTTCATCGCGTTCGTTGCAAGTTCGTGAAGCACGAGGCCGAGATGCAGTGCCGTTTGCGCGTTCAACATCACCGAAGGGCCGGAATAGGAAACGCGGCTATCGCTTGGTCCGACTGGAAGTTGCTCGCGAATCATCGTTAAAAGATCGGCGCCCTGCCATATCGACTGCGTCAGAAGCGTGTGCGTCTGAGCCAGTGCATGCAGGCGACCGCTGAAACTCGCGGCGAATTCGATTGGATTTTTTGTCCGCTGAACCGTCTGGTTGGCGATGGATTGAACCATCGCCAGCGTATTTTTTACGCGATGATTAAGCTCATCGATGAGAAGCTGCTGCGACCTTTCAAAGTGCTTTTGATCGCTGATATCCCGCCCGACTTTCGACGCGCCAACGGGCTTTCCAGATGCATCGCGGATTGGCGAGATCGTGACCGAAACATCAATGCGGCGACCATCCTTTGCAACGCGCACCGTTTCGAAATGATCGATATGTTCCCCTTTTTGAAGGCGCGCGAGGATGTCATCCTCTTCGGATCTGAGTTCCACGGGAATGATGCGCGTGATGTGCTGACCGACCATCTCTTGGGCCGAATAGCCAAAGATGCGTTCGGCGCCCGCATTCCATGTCGTAATGTATCCATCGAGAGATTTGCTGACGATGGCGTCATCCGACGAAGCAACGATCGCGGCAAGTCGCGCGGCTTGCAACTCGCGCTTGCGCGCGTCCTGGATGCAGCCGACGGCGCCGATCAGTTCACCGTCGGCGGCAAATATCGGATTGACGCCAACATCGACTGCAATGCGGTCACCGTTTGGCCGCTCGAAAATCAGTTCGGCGGATTCGACTGGCTTGCCGGTTTGCAGCGCAACCGCCATCGGGTTGTCCGCTTGCGGCAACGCCTGGCCATCCGCGCAGTATATCTTGCAGGCTTCACCGAACTTGGCATCACCGGCTGCGGGCTCCACGCCCCAGAACTCGATGCACCTCTGATTGAACTCGACCAGCGTCCCATCCTTCGCGCAGGCGAAAATGCCCACCGCCACGGCATGACCGAGCGGGCCCAATTTGAGCTGCTGAGAATCCGTGAAATCCTGAGATGACGACACGTCGTTAGCCACGTCTTTATTCCCCGCCCGCACTCTCACGCGCGGCCCGAACAATCAGCAACGATCAACACCCGGAAATTGTTCCCAACGGCCATGCTCTCACTGCCAGCTTGGCGATAGGCCGGTCGCGAGCCGCGTCGCCTTCATGCCAGGCTAGCGGCAAGGTTGATCGTGAGCGCCAGAACCATCGTGTTGAAAAAGAACGATACAATAGCGTGCAGAGTCGCCAGCCGGCGGAATGACTTGGCATTAATCGTAACGTCCGACGTCTGTGATGCCGCCCCGAACGATGTCGCAAAATAGAAGAAGTCCCAATAATCGGGCGTCGCGTCGTCCGGGAAGCAGAGCGGCCGGGTGACGCCGTTATCCAAGCCGGTGTGGGGCGCGTAGTATTGGTGGGCGTAGTGCAGCGTGAAGGCCACCTGCATCACCAGCCAAGACGTCAGGATCGTCAAGGCCGCAAGTCCGACAAAGGCGAGCTTCCCTACATTCGTCGCGCTCTTGGCATCGGAGATAATGCCGAAAATAGCTGCGAAGCTCGAAAACATTGCAAACAGAACGAGCACGAGAATGACAACGGCGCTGTCGTCCTGGCGTGCGGCGCGCGTCCGTATTGTTTCGGACGTACAATTGTACATGACCCGGAACGCCGATAGCAGATAGACCGCTCCGCCGACGCACCAGGCGAGCGCTTCTCGGACCGCGCCGTGGAACGAATCCGGTAGCAACAAAAATACCGCGAGTCCGCAAAGGGCACCGGCGAACGCCCTCGGTCTGAGCACCAGCGAACGTCCGATGGAACGCGGGCTATACCAACGGGCGCGCGTCCTGGAGGCCGAAACCATGCTCATCGTTTCCGGTTTTGTTTGCCCGCCGAGCCGGGAAGCGCGCCACTCCAACTTCAATCGGCCGGCTGCCCGGAAGCACCATATCCCGCCGTTAGCACCTCAACAATCGCCAGTCGTCCAACGATCGCGGGCTGGGCAGCGTCTAGGTCGAGTAGCCTATGGCCTCCCGCTGAATGGCGAAGCGGCGAAAAAAAGCGCCACCTCTGGTCTCGGGATGCACGATGCCCACCCAGGAGGCCGCACATGGCAGGCAGCACGTCTACGGCCGTTGCCGAAACGGAAGCACCACTCGCGTTAGATCCATCGATGGTAAGACCCCTCGTGGTCGTCATCGAAGATGATTACCAGTCGTCCCTTGCGCTGACGATGCTGATCGACGACTGGGGTTATTCATGCATCGCGGCGCGGAGCTCGCAGGAGGCGATCCAGACCCTTGGAAATCGGCTGCATCAGATCTCGGCGATCGTGACGGACATCGAAATCGCCGGCCAAATGCGCGGCATCAACGACGCGCTGGCGATTGCCACCTCATTGGGCCGCAGCATTCCGACAATTGTTACGACCGGGCATACCGACTTTGCAGCGCTGGCCGCCCCGTTTCCGGTCATTCGCAAGCCCTTCGATCCCGACATCCTGCACGCTTGGCTCGTGCACAAACTCGGGTACGGCTGAGACGGTCAACGGCGATCGTGGCCGTCAAAAGGAAGCTGGAAATCAGCGTTTGGTAGCAAGCTCAGTCCTGTTACGAGCCCCGAAATGAGAGAAAAGAGCGGCGAGGTGAATTTTGACCGTGCCCTCCGCGATCTCCAGCTCCCGCGCAATTTCCTTATTTGAAAGACCCCGGCGGACGCAATCCAGGACATCGCGCTGACGCGGAGAAATGGGTTTCGTGACGGCTCCACCGCCGGGGTCCCCCTGCATCTCCACAGCCCCGGCGGCGAAAGTCTTATCTCCGACCGGCGTGGTGCCCGACGTCATGAAACGCGGCACATAGATGCGCCCGTCCAGAATATCCTGCAAAGCACCGACGATTTCGTCATCCGGCAATGACTTCGGCACGTAGCCACTGAGGCCCGTCGCGACAGCCCTCAAGACGTCGTTGCGCTCCTCCGACCCGGAGACGATGGCGACGCGCAATCCGGGATACGTCTCCTTCACGACACTCAGACTTTCCGGTCCGGAAATGCCGGGCATCGAAAGATCAAACAGCGCGAGATCGATCTTCGCCGGCTCAGAAAGACGATCGAGCGCGGCGTCGAATGTCGCCGCTTCGATAACCGAGCTGAATCCCAGTTTGTCTTTCAACAAAAAGCCCAAGCCGGTCCGATAAAGACTGTGATCGTCAGCGATAAGAACGGTTTCACGTTTGAGTGCTGCCATAGGGATACTCTGCGATTCAGTCTGCACTGGCGTGCTCCTCGGCGACCGAAGTTCGGCCCGCAGCACGACCCGCTTTGATGACCGCGTTGAGCGTCGCGACAATCAGTTCCGGATCGGCAGGCTTCGTCAACCATGGCCGGCCCGACGTTGCAAGAGTCGCGAGCGTTGCGGAATCTGTTCCACCCGACAGAATAACAGCCGGTATGAACGAGCCAAGTTCTGCCGACATGCGGCCGATGAACTCAAGCCCTGTTTCGTCATCGCGCAAATCAAAATCGAGAATAGCGGCGTCAATAGATATCCCGGACATCAAGGCCGCCCCGGCATCGGCGCCCTGTTGGAAGCCGAACACGATATTGCCTCTATCCCTGAGATCCCGGCTGAGCGCGGAAACGATAAGCGGATCGTCATCCAGAACCAGAATTCTAAATCCTCGAACGTCCGCGTCGTCTTTGAAAATACCCGTCTTCTCTGGAACGTTCTCGATGATCCGTTCCGGCGGAAGAACGATCGAAAATCGTGAGCCTCGACCTTGGCGGGAACACACCACGATGTGCATACCCAAAAGATCCGCATATCTCCGCGCAATGGAAAGGCCGAGCCCCAATCCGTCGTTGGAGCCGCGCGCCCGCCGGTCGGTACGCGAAAATTCTTCGAAGATCTTTTCGTGCTGTTCGACCGAGAGACCGGGGCCGCTATCGTAGACATCGATGACACGCTGGCCCGTTCTGCGCCGCGCCGCCAAAATCACCCCGCCACTCTTTGTGAATTTCAAAGCGTTCGAAACCAGATTCCTGATGATCGTTTCGAGCAAAGCCGGATCGGTCTCGATCGTCCAGTTCGGTGTACGGCTCAGGAACTTCAGTCCGTTCTGCTCGGCTTCGACCTTCGAGCCGACCGAAACGCGCTCGATAATCTCCTCGACCGACACCGGAACCTTCGTCGGCTCGATGAGCTTGGCGTCCAATCGTGAAACATTGAGCAGCGCGTCGAACATACCCTTTAATCCGCGCAGGCCTTCCTCCATCTGCGCCACGAGCGTGGTCGCATCGGGACCCTGCACACGCCGCGACAAAGCCCGCGCAAAAAGCGTCAGCGCGTGAAGCGGCTGCCGCAAATCGTGACTGGCCGCGGCGAGAAAGCGTGATTTTGCTTCCGTCGCTTGCTCCGCCTCGGCCTTGGCGCGCTCAAGTCCGACGTTCTGTTCGGCCAGCCGTTGTGTACGCTCTCGAACTTGGCTTTCGAGCGTTTGATTGGCGGCCGCGAGAGACCCACGCTGAGCCGCAAGCTCCGCCACCATCGACCGCAACGATTGCGCAAGGACGCGCGCTTCGTCGTATCCATCGACTGCCGGGAAATCGACTTGGCGTCCGCGCCGCAGCCCTTCGGCGGCGTCTGCGAGTTGCAGCAGAGGACGCGAGAGCTTGGCGGCAAGAGCCCACGCCAGCAGAGCCGCCAAAATCGAAAATGCCGCGCCCCAGATCAAAATGTTGTGCTGCAAGCTGCGCACCGGCTCGAATGCCAGTTTCTGGTCCTCGCGAACAAGCACGATCCAATGCAGACCCGGATACGAACGATATCCGTCGCTCTTTGAATAGCCCGTGACATAGGAGCGGCCGTTCGGCCATCGCTCGATCGCGAAATTTGCGACGCCGGCACGCGCTCCCCTGATGCTTTCCAGATCCAGCGTCTTGCCCGCAATATCGTCGGGACCAAACAGAACCTGCTTGGCCTCGTTGAGCACGATGACATCCGCGGGGATCGTGCTCTTCATGCTGCCGAGCAACGTGTCCTTGACCTCCTCGGCCCAGTCTGCGCTCAACGTCGCACCGAGCACCCCGAGAGTGTCTTCGTCGCCGGAGACGGGCACCGAAAGGTCGATAAAGTCCGGAAGATTCTTTTTCCCCGGCGCTGGCTTCGGATGACCTCCGTGAAGTTTCACGTCTCCGACATAGGGGCCGTCCAGGCCTTCCCGAAACCACTCCTGCTGCGCCACGTTGGTACCTTCCAGCACACCGCCGGTCGCGCTTTCGATTTTGCCGTCGCGATTGGCATAGCCGACCCAGGAGTAATCGGCATAAGCTTCTTGAAAGCGCTCGAGCGAGGCGCGCAAGGAATCGGGTGTCTCCGTCTTTGATGGGATCTTCGCTATTTCCGTCATGTCGTCGAGCGACTGCAAACGCTCGAACATTGCGCGATCGAGCTTGTCTTGCATTTCGTCGGCCAGCAATGCGAGCGAGCGTCCGATCTGCAGTTCGAGACGAGCTACGGCGTCATGCGCAATGACGTAGGAAACGGCAGCCGTCAGCAGCAGCGATACGAGCGAGATCGCAGCAGCAATCAACACCTTCAACGAAACGCGCCGCATCCGATCAAGCCGTCCGTAATGACTGGGCTAACCTAAAGCCCCTTTCGGCACAGAATTCAAATTGCAGTTCTGTAAAATTCTCTCGCCCAAATGACGCAAAAGTTTGGGCTTCACCAGCGATTTGAGCGCGAAATCGAGGTAGGCCATCTGGTCTAATTGGCAAAATGCGCGCCATAGGCCGCACTGCTGACTGGTATCTGCGCATCGTCGGGCGCAGGTATTTCGCGTCACGCAACCGGTCCCGCCCGGGAGCTCAACTCGCGAGAGTGTTAGCAGGAGTTACCGATGCAGACGTCTCAAAACATTGCCAACTCGACCGCCCGGAAGAACAACGCAAACCCGCGATTTTCACCCCACATCGCCAGACTTGCAACGTTCATCGAGCACCACCATCACCTCGGCCGAAATAGCGCGAGCGGTGATCGCGACATGGTCGAGATACGGCGCTCGGATGCGGAGATCGCGTTTCACCTCGGCATATCGATGGCGGCGCTCGAACGGTGCTTTGCCGAACTGATCGACCAGAACGTGATCCGGCTTCCGAACGCTTTCCAGATCGAGATCCTGGATGACGCTCGGCTTTCCGAGTTTGCACGCCAAAAGGCCTGATCGTTTATCCAGCCGAAAACGGCAGCGCATGGCGCGTGCAGCGCTTACGAAGAAAATTTCATCGAAGACGTGCGCCGTCTCTCATCTCCATCCCAAGCGCCGCTTCGATTGAAGGGGCCCGGCATCCCCCCGCCGGGCCCCTGACTTTTGACTCCCTCGATCTCATCCAGCAAGCAACGACATCTGGCCGCCCGCGTCAGTGCTCGGCGGAGCCGGGCAAATTCTGCTGAACTGGAATTTGATGCCGCGCCATCAGTTCACGCCAATCGGCCACGTGCTTTTCGAGCGTATCGATGACCGATTGCGTGATGTCGTCGTCGCTGGCAGGTCCATTGAAGAGCCGAGCGACGCCGGTCTTCCAGAACGCGAGCTGACCCTCAAGGGTCGAAAGCTCCCGATTGGCCCATTCGATCATTGGCGTTCCCCGTGAGTTGCCAAACCAAACGTACAGCGCGTCTGGTATCGTGCGAAATCACGTCATGATTCTGTCGCGCGTAATCCCCAGTCCTGTGAAGGACAGGCGCCCAAGAAACCGGCTTCGACGGAAGCCCCATATTCAAGCGATCACAAATCTCGGCCGCGGCCCGCTTTCGTCGCTGCGAGTATAAGGTGTTTTACGCCAAGCTGAGTGACCTCAAGCAATCTAGGCGTTGGGGTCGGCATTACGGCGGTCGATTTGCCGTTCAGCATTCTGGCACTCAGCCTCGCATGCCGCTTCTTGAACCAGATGACGACGCCGGTAATGGAAAGGAGCGCGACGACCAACCCCAGAATCGTCAAAGCAATACGTCCCGGCACGCCGGCAATGCGCCCCGAATGCAGCGGAAACTGAAGCTGCATGAAGACATCCGCCGCCGTTCCCTTCCACGGCACATGATCGCCGAGCAATGCGCCGTTTTTCCCATCAAAATAGAGCGTTTTGACGCCCATGCCGCCACTGCCGTGCTCGTCGCCAGGCTGAAAAAAGCTGACCTGATAGACACCGATCTGCGGGTCGTAAAAAGCGCTGCCGAGCGGCTCTTTCCAGTCGCGCCGTTGCGCTTCATTCCGCGCCTCATCGATCACATGGGCGAACGGCTGATCTGCCTTGATCGGCTTGTTGAGCGGAGCCGGAGTGCGAGTGTCGTCAACGTCGGGGGTAAGGGTCGAGACGGTTGCAAGCAACGGGCGCACGACTTCGGTTCCGAGATTCATGGAAACCGAAGTGAATGCAAGAATGAAGAGCAACAGCCAAAACCAAAGCCCAAAGGCGCGATGAAGATCGAGATTGAGCCGATAAGTGCTCGCGCCCCTTTTGATCCGCCACGCCGGCTTCCATCGCTCCCAGAACGCGGCGCCCGCCCGCGCTCGACTCCTCGGCATCGAAAGCACGGCTTGACTTCCGTTGCGGGCAAGCGACGGCAACGTCAAATAGAAGCCGACGAAGCAATCGAACATCCACACGATGCCGACGATGCCCATCAACCAGACTCCCCAACGATCGAAGTTGAAGAAGTCCGGCACATGCATTGAATAATGCAGCTTGTACAAAAACGGCAGCAGATCGGCGCGGCTGAGAGAGATACGCCCCCAGTAGCGCTTGCCGACCACGTCGCCCGACACCGGCTCGACGTAAACTTGATTGTATTCGAGCGCGTACGGCTCGCCGGTCGCCGGATCGATACGCGGCGTGATGAACATCTCGGCGGTTTCGCCGGCTTCGTAGGACAGCGGGAAATAGATGACTTGAGCTTCGGGGTGTGCCGCCTCGAATTTCGCGACCAATTCCAGCGGCGGCAACGGCTTGCCCGTTTGCTTGGCGGTGAACAACTCGGGGTTCAGCCAACCGTCAAGTTCGTGATCCCACGAGATCACCGCCCCCGTCAGACCAGCGACAAACAGGAAAACCGCAATGAACAGCCCAACCCATCGGTGAGCGATAACAAAAATCCCGCGCACCGCGCCCCTCGCCTACGTAAAACACACGGGCAGACAAATGACGCCCATGTCGCACCTTCGCTTGACTTTATATTGTCTACTGTTCTGATATACAAACATCAGAGAGATTGATAGCCGCGTTGAGCATTCGCCCACCGGCTGAGTGTGCCGGGGGGCATAAACAATGAGAGTCTTAAAGCGCGCCCGCATTGGGGCGCTGACTGCGGTTGCGTGCGCCACGTCCATTGTGACGACCGCCCTGGAGGCACAAGAGGCTTCGCCCGCACCTGACGCGGGGCAAGCAACGTCGACGCAATTGCCGGAAGTCGTCGTTCAATCCCAAAACAAGCCGAAAACGCCGACGCGCAAGAAGACGCGGACGACAAAAAAGAAGACGACCGCCGTCCAAGCGGCTGCCGCGATACCTCTGAACGAACCGACGGCCGCGCCCAGCGATGGCGCGAGCACGCCACCCGGCGCAACTGATGGCTACGTCGCCAAAGAGGGGATCGCCGCAACCAAAACCGCGACTCCGCTTGTTGAAGTGCCCCAGTCGATTTCCACCGTCACCCGCCAGCAGCTCGAGGATCGCAAACCCCAGAGCCTCAATGAGTCGCTCGGATATGTTCCTGGCGTCCGGGTCAACATGTCGGGTTTCGATCCGCGTTTCGACAACTTCTACATCCGCGGCTTCGACGCGACATATACTGGCGTCTTCCGCGACGGCCTGCGCCAGATGACCAGTAGTTTCGGGCAATTTCGCACCGAGCCGTATGGCCTCGACAGCATTTCGATACTGCGCGGGCCGGTATCATCCCTCTACGGCGGCAGCAACGCTGGCGGCATCGTCGATATGTACACCAAGCGGCCGACCGAGACGCCGTTCCGCGAGGTCGAGCTTATTGCCGGAAACCACGATCGCTTTCAGGGCAACTTCGATTTCTCCGGCCCGATCGCTCCTGGCAGCGATGTTCTCTACCGCATGACCGGCATCGTTCGCGACAGCAACACCGAGGCTCTCGGCGTTCCCGACGACCGCCTCTATCTTGCACCCGCCGTGACGTTCAAGATCGATCCCGATACCAAGATCACCATTCTAGGCGAGTACATGGATGCCCAGACCGGTGGCAACATGGCTTGGTATAATGACTATAGCAGCGGCCATGCACAGCGCACCGACATCTGGTCTGGAGATCCGAACTTCAATGCGTTCGACCAGACTCAGGAGCGGATCGGCTACGAGATCGAGCACCGCGTCAACGGCATCCTCACCGTTCGCCAGAAGGCGCGTTATTCGCACCTCTCGGCTGTCGGTGAATATATTGACGTCCTAGAGGAAATTTCTCCCGACGTCTTCACACGCAACAACGGTGTTATTTACAGCAAAGTCGATAGCTTCGTCATCGACAACCAGGCCGAGGCACGGTTTACGGCCGGCCCGTTCAAACACGTCGTGCTCGCCGGTATCGACGGTGCGTTTGTTTCGTCCTGGGAAGGCAGCGGCTACGGCGATCCAATCGAAGACGGCGGCATCGTCCCGCCGCTCGTCAATTACAACTACGGCCAGCAGCACATTCCAACGCCGCCCATTTCGACGGTAACCGCACAAAAGCAGTTCATGGTCGGCGCGTACCTCCAGGACCAAATCAAGCTCGACAAATGGTCGTTGACCGTGGGCGGACGCCGCGACTGGGTCGATACCAGCACGAACACGGACGGCGATGTCGAAAAACAGCAGGACGGCGCTTGGACGGGACGCGCCGGACTGAGCTACCTGTTTGATTCCGGCATCGCGCCGTACATTTCGTACGGTACGGGCTTCGTCCCTAATGCCGGAACCGATTTGAGCACCGGCAAGCCGCTCGATCCGACGACCTCGGAATCCAAGGAAGTCGGCTTGAAGTACTTCATCCCCGGCATGAACGCATCGATCACGTCGGCTCTGTTCGACATTCAGCAAACGAAGGGCGTGATCTTTCGCAACGTCGACGTCAACGGAGTCGAGGAGTATGGCGCCGTGCAAGCCGGCGTTCTGCGCTCGCGCGGCTTCGAACTCGAGGGTCAGGCCTCGCTCGATAACGGCCTGAGCCTGCTGTTCGCCTATTCCTATATCGACATGCGGATCGAAGATAATGAGGCCGGGACGGAGGGCAATGTCCAGTCGAGCGTCCCGTTCAATACGTTGTCCTTCTGGGGCGATTATACCATGCAGTCCGGTCGCGCCGCCGGTCTCGGTTTCGGCCTCGGCGTCCGCTACATTGGATCGAGTTTCGGAAACGACGAGAACACATTCAAGAACAGTGGCCACACGCTGTTCGACCTCGCCGCGCACTACGATCTGGGCAAGCTCGACCCGAAGTTCACGGGCGCCCGGCTGCAGATGAACGTCAACAATCTGTTTGATACCCGCGACGA
>DATLJG010000031.1:0-3220 GCA_035538995.1 Hyphomicrobium sp.
CAAGTTCCTGTTGCGCCATTTCAATAGGCCCTAAATGTAGATTGCATCCGACTGGCGTCGACCGGCGACATCTGGCGCGGGCGCGCCTTTCCGGCCATCACCGCGAGGCTGCTGTTGCTGGGATTGGTCCGGCATGGCGCCGTCGCGGCGGCCCATATTGCCATCCTGCCGTCCCGAGAAATTGCCGCGCGCCTGGCTGCCGTCCTGGAACGACTGTCCGTTGCCATTCGATGAACCGTTCATGTTGGCGCTGTTGCTGGCTGAAGCATCAGCGATCTTCATGCTCTTCACGTCATAGCCGGCATCGCGCAAACTCTGCTCCAAGCTCTTGCGATCGGAATCGAGCAATTTGGCGGTGGAGGCTTTCGATGCTTCGGCGTCGATGTCGAGCGCGTTGGATTTGAGACTGAGCTTCAACCTGACGGTCCCGAGGTCCGGCGGCGACAGCGTGATATCGATGGATCTCAGAACCTGATTGGCTACGGGGGGGCGGTCCGGCGTCAATTGCGAAGTGCTGGGCGCGCGCGAACCGGGGTCAAGATCGGCGAGAGCTTTGACGATACCTGTGCGGACTTGTTGTGTTGCGCCCTGGGCGGCCGACGGCGCGTCAGGAACGTCGAATGACGCGCGGTCCGAGGACGAGGCTGCGGACGCATCTGCCACCTGTCGCTGGCTCCGATTTCCAGCCAACATTTGATCACGGCTGTTCCCGCCGTTCGGCTGGCGGCCGTCCAAGGCCTGGCGCTGTGCGGCGTCTCCCGGCGGGATCGCCTGCGCTGTTTGCACGGGCGATGACGGCAGCGTGCCGGAAGCCGATTTCGCGTCACCTTTATTCGTGGCCGTCAGCACCTGGGCCGCATTCAACGTGGTGCCGGAAGCGGGCGGGGTGCCTTTGTCCTGCAATGTTTCGGCGACTCGTGCTGCGGCAGTGTTCGCTGCGTTATCGAACAACCAGTGCGACTGACGCGCATTCACCGTAGCCTGCACAGTCTCGGGGCCATTGCGCGCCACATTATCGGTGCTGCCCTCTTTGAGCTTCTCCGCCAAGAGAAGCCGCTGCCTGGCTCCGAACAGTGCTTCGACACTTTGCTGTTTCAATAAACTGCCGGGCAGGACCACGGACTTAGTATCGGTCGGCGTCGCGGTCGCGGCATTGCCGGCGTCGGTCTTGATTTCGCCCTCCGACTGGGGATCGGTATTGCCGGCGTTCCATCCCGTCGGCAAAGCCATCGTTGCCGCAACTTGGACCGGCTTGTCGGACGACTCTTTCGTTACGAGCTTATCGATCGTGTCCTCGAAGGATTGATCCTGATCATCCTTCTTTTTTCCGTCGTCGTCCGATCCCCGGTCTGTTTTCCCGACTCTGTGAACCGTCTGGCGCTTCACGGGCGTGTCGCCATTCTTCGCGTTTTGAACGGAGCTATCGTCCTGCCGTTCGTCGGAATTTTCCGTGGTGTCCGGCTGACGCCCGTTATTGGCGCTAGCTTTGTTCACCTGCGCAGCAGACTTCGACGTGGCCGCACCGGCGATCGAGTCGATCACGCTTGGGCGCTGTGGAGCCCCACCAACCGCATCCGTCATTCGTCGTTCCCCGAGATGAACATATTCGCTTTTTTCAACGCGGCGTCCGCAGTTTCGATCGCACTTGCGACCCGCCCCGGCAACGCAGGTTTATTCGATACTGTTTGACTTGCGATCTTTGGCTTCGGCGGGACCACGTTGCCGATCCTGGAATCAGAAACGGTCCGCGCAATATAGCCGGCGACTTCATGGAACTGCGCATCGTCTTCGGAAAGGCGATCACTGGTGATCTCACTCAACGCCTGCAGCGCTTCGGCGGCATGCAGAGTCGGCGCCTCGGCGGCCGCCTTATAAAGCATCGCTTTCCGGCGTTCTTCGCTGGCGTCCGGTTCAATCGCCAAGACCTCGCTTGCTGCCGCCTTGGCGACGGCAATTCGCCCGCGTGCGAGCGACTCGGCTGCAAGATCCAGAAACAAATTTGTTTTGACTTTTGGGTCGGCAGGTTTCGTCTCCGAAACCAGTTCGGCGACAACGTCGGCATTGGCGAAATCGGCGCTCTCGGCGACGACACGCGCAAAATCACGAAACAGCTTTGCGGCGTAGATCGATTTGCCGAAGCGCCGGACGTAATCCGACATCAGCATCATGGCCCGGCGCGATTGCCCCGTTTTAACGAGAATCGGGATTTCTCGCCGCGCGGCCGCCTCCTCGATTGCGGTATGTGGCAATGTCAATCGGGCGTCATCCAAGCGCGCAGTCGCCTTGGCGTCGTCTTGGCCGATATAAAGCGAGGCTTGAGCCAGCGCGAACGGCCCGACAAGCCCGACATCGAGCGAGCGGGGGTCGATGTCGCCGAGCAGCTCCTGCGCTTCACTGACTTGCCCTCCGGCAAATTGAATGATGCCACGCGCCAGCGCGCGATCGGCCTCGGAGAGCGTGTCGTCCTTGGTCAGGCTTGCCAGCGCGTGATAGTCGCCGCCGCTCAGCACGTAGATGAACGCCGCCCGAACATTGGCGTAATCATTCCAGTCCTGCTTTTCGAAGTTCTGCAGGACGCGGGATATTCGTTGCAGTAGCCGGCGCTGCTCAGCCAATGCGCCGTGGTCGCCATAGATGATCCTGTCCTGGATGCCGCCGAGTTTCTGGACGAGTTGAAGGAGGTCTTCGCCGTCACTCGCCTTTTTGTTCGTCGCCTTCGTTGCGACAGCGGTTTTGTGGTGTGAGGCTGCCGCGGCTCGCTCGGAATGCGCGAAAAAGCGCGGCTTCAAATAGAAGAAGGCGCCGCCTCCCATGCCGCCAAGCAGCAGAACGGCGGCGGCGATCAGCGCAATCCGTTTCATTTCTGATCCTCTTTGATGAGGATATCGATACGGCGGTTTTGGGCGGCCGTCGTATCGGATGGAACTTTGGGATCGCGATCGGCGCGGCCTTCGATTGCGGTGAAACGGGACTCCGGAATGCCACCGTGGCGCAGCATGTGATACGCCATTTGCGCCCGATCCGCCGAAAGCCGCCAGTTGTCGTAGCCGTGGCCTTTATAGCCGCGGCTGTCGGTATGACCCCGGATGACGATGTTGCCGGCTTCGTCCTTCAGCACGTCGCTGATTTTGTCCATGATAAGCACCAGCTCGGGGCTCGGCTTGGCTGAACCGATGTCGAACATTCCGAAATTCGCGTCATCAAGAAGGCTGACGAGAAG
>DATLJG010000032.1:0-3097 GCA_035538995.1 Hyphomicrobium sp.
GATCTGCGAGGTGGACGGCAAACACGTACGTCATCGACGCGCGGCGTCGCGGAATGATCTCTCATTCCTCATCTCCATCGTTCTGTCTGAGATAGGTAAAGGCTCACGCTCAGTACTGAGCGGTCCAAAGCTCTAAATCAGGAGAACTATGGTGCTGAGATCGCTAAGGCTGGACCTCACAATGGGACATACAGCCCGTGAGGTCACTTTGCTTGCGAGGACGTATGATAAAGGGAGCGGCGATGACGCAAATGCCGCAAATCCAGGAGCATCGGCGCCCGTGCCCACAACGACAGGAGACCGTTTTACGCGGCTTTGCTTGAGCAAAACTCCGCGATCGAGTCGAAAGTCGCTACACCCTGAATCAAGAGCATCGTCGGACGAACCGAAAAGGGTGCGATGTGCTTGCGACCTGTCGTGGTGGTCTGCGTAAACGTTCTTAAATTCGATAGCTGCGCCGTGCGCTTCGCTGACGCAGACAATGATAGGTAATCCGGCGATGGTCATCATCGCCAGGATCATCAAAGTCGCCGCAGATCTGAGATGTTTACTCAGCATAGCCGCAATTAAACCGATTTGGACGCCGTTTGGCTAGATAGGTTTCATTGATCGAAATTGCCATAGGCAGCTGAAGGAAACCGCCTGTGGCGCTATCGCCACGTTTCATGTCACATCGTCGGGCTGGCATGCGCATGGTGTTTTCGGTGACCTCAATCTGGACGTCACATGAGCAATCCTAAATTTGTCATTCGTCAGGCAGGTGGTCTTTATGAGGAAGATATCGGCTGACGAGAGGGCAAACGGGTGCCGCTTGAGGTCACGTCAGCCGGGAGAGTAGCCGCAAGTGCATTTCGATCATTATCAGCTCGTTGTCTTTGGTGCGGTCGGTCAAGCGTTGAATTTTGATTTTAGGTTCCGTTTGGCCGACCGCGATTAGTGGCTCATTGCGTTCACGAGGCTGCGCGTCAAACTTTTGAGCCAGTAAAGACGTCACGTTCTGAGCACCGGATGGAGCTTTGACCTGCCAAACAAACGTGCGAGCGATAGGGGCAGCCGGCACCTGCGCGATTTTTATGGCTCCGGTGTAGGTTGCCCTTTCCCCAGAACCAGTGTCCCCGAACTCACAGCGCAGTTCCATGCTGATTGATGGAAGCGTCAACTGCGGCACACCGGCGTCTTTAATGGGCTCACCGGTGCTGCAAATCAGTTCTCCGACAAAGGGGCCCTCGGCGGCGGCATGAGCGGTCCAAGGCACGACCAGATAAATTGCCAAGCTCAGCTTCTTAATGGTTGCGATCGTATTGCGGGCCATGACGTCCATCCTGCGGAGCGGTTTGCTTTGCAACACGCATTCCCGCAGGAGGTTCCTGAGCTTCACTGCTAAACCGGCCTGGCAAGCAGCACTTTCGCGTAAGCACACTTCAAAGTGCGCAGCGATTCAACTCGTTTTGTTTGTCGGCGTCGGGTCGGGGAAAAACGCGCGTCGCCGTGTTTTTTATCGCGAGCACCTAAGACGGACGGAGGACCGCGCGACTTTCGCCGCGCGGCCGGCGCGTCAAGTCGGTGGAAGCTGGAAATAGTAGTGGCCGAACAAAATCACGGCAACACCAAGCGCGAGAGCCAAGTACGGCAGCATTCCCGCGCGCCGTTCGCCGAGATCCTGGCTCTTAAGATCCAGGTCCAGAAGCATGTGATCCGGGAACTTGCCTTTGTCCTGAACATAGTGACGGAAGAAAAACACCGGCAGGATGAGAAGAGCGAAGCCTATCCCATACCAAAGCGAGTTGGGATTGCCCCAAACCTTCGCTCCTGCACCCATCAGCAGCAGGTTGAAGAAGCCGAGGACGACGTTGAAAGCCACGAGCCAATTCGGCGTGCGGTACGGCCGCGGGATATTCGGACTGTCAATGCGATGAATCCAGACCGACTGCAGGTTGAGGAAGATGAAGATCATGTAACCGACGTTGGAGATCGCGAGAATGAAATAGTAGGCGTTGGTATCCGACGAGGCAAACGACAGAAGCCCGAGATTGAAGATGAGGTCTGTCCACATGGCCCGCGTCGGAGCACCGTGCTCGTTGACGTGGCTGAGATACTTCGGAAGCCATCCATCGACACCGCCCTGGTAAAGTGTTCGCGATGACCCAGCCATCGCCATCATGATGGCGAGGACGAGCGCCAGCACCATCATCATCTCGAGAAGATGCGTAACGAAGATAGAACCCCCGCCGACCATTTCGCCCATGGCGGCGGCAACACCGGTTCCATCCACAATGCCCGGCGCGGTCATCCCCTCAACGCCCAGATACCCTTGGAAGGTGGCGGCGACGAGCGTATAGAGCACGACGCAAAGAAGCCCTGCGCGCACGATCGATTTCTTCGTATCGACTGCGGGATTCCTGAATTCGCGCGTGTAGCAGACCGCTGTCTCAAACGCATATGTGGACCATCCGGCGATGAAGAGCGCGCCGAGGAATTGGGTCCAGCCGCCATTACTCCAATTGCCGACTGGCGGCACAAGCGGAACGAAATTATCCGCATGAACGCTTCCATTGAAAAATGGAACAACGCCGACGATCAGCATTGGCACAATGACGAGGAGTCCGATCCACATCTGCACGCGCGCCGTTCCCAGGATGCCTCGGTGCTGAATAGCGAATGCCATCAGCATCAGGGCGGCGCCCACAAAAAAAGTCGAACCAATTTCGACGTTTACAATTCCAAAAAATGAAAAGTTTAGGAGCGTGAAGCTGCGAAGAAAGGGCGTGTGCAATTGGGTGACGGCCGCAATGGCAACCTTGGCCGCCTCTTCCGCAGACTTGCCGTCGATGGCTGCTGCGTTGGCTGCGGCGTGGAGCCATGTCGCGACTTCTGGTGAGTTCGCCGTGAAGGTTGGAATAGGGGCGACGGCATTCAGGATATAACCCGCCGCAATCGTGCAGCCCAGCGACAGAACCGGCGTCCAAGCGTACCAGTTGCACCAGACTGACAACGGCGCAATGACCTTGCTGTAGCGCAGCCACGCGGCTGCTCCATAGACCGCCGCGCCCCCGGACTTATTTGCGAAGAGGCCAGCGATCTCGGCATAGCTGTAGGC
>DATLJG010000033.1:0-7819 GCA_035538995.1 Hyphomicrobium sp.
CGCCTTGCGGCGGCGGACGTTGTGATCCGTGATGAAGATGCCGGCGATCGCCCGCTTTTCGACGAGCGGTTTGATCTCACTGAAGCGCTCGAACCCGACGACGATGCGCCGTCCAAGGCGTTCGAGCCGGGCCGGATCGGAAGCGAGTATTTCATCGCGCGTCATAACTTTGACCGGGCGCTTCGGCGGAGGCGGCGTGCCGAGAGCGATGCCCGATGCCTTGGCGGCGGAGGATGCGTCGTTGGCTTTGCTGCGGCTTCGCGAGGCCGCCTTGTTCCGGGATTTATGGCGCGCGTAATGCTTGGTGTGTTTGGCGCTGGCATGGTTCCGGTAGCCGCGAGCGTCGGCGACGTCCGCCGGTAGCGCCAGCGGCGCGGCCAGACAGCCGAGGAGAACGATTGCGGCGCATGGACTACGAAGCATCATGCCTCAAATTAGCTCGGACGCGCACGGCGATACGCCAATCATGTTATTAATCTTGCTTTTTTGGCAACGGCACTACGGACCGATGGCTATCAGTAGATTCTGACCGGAAAGTAGCGCTGCACAAGTTCCTCAAAGCGGCCCGAGGCGCGTACGCGGTCCAAGCCTTTATTCAATAACAACCTAATTTGAGGATCGTTCTTCGGAACCGCTATGGCGATCCCGTCGCCGAAGAACTTTGGCTCCAGGTACGGACCGCCCCGCATTTCGCAGCACTGGCGCGACAGCGTTCCGTTGAGCCAGAACGCCAGCGAAATTCCGTCGTCAAACAGGAAGTCGGCCTTGTCGGTGGCGAGAGCCTGACGCGCGAGATCGGCGTTTTCGAAGACGACGAGAGGGCTGTCGCGAAAAAAGGTCCGAAGATAGGCCTCGTGGGCCGTGCCCTTGGCGACCGCGATCCGCTTGCCGTAGAGGCCACCGGGCGTCATCTCGACTTCAGGGGAATCCTTGCGTCCCGCGAAGCGGCCCGGCGTATGAAAATAGCGATCGCTGAAGTCGACGTCCTTCAAGGCAGCTGCAGTCACGCGGTGGCCGGCGATCACCGCGTCGGCATGGCCTTTGTTTAGGTCGGTGAAAAGTTCATCCCACGGACGCGCCTTGATATCGCAGGACGTGTTGAGTTCGAGGCATATTGCACGTGCGAGATCAATGTTGAAACCGACGAGAACGCCGTCTTCATCGTAGAAATCGAAGGGCGGGAAATCACTGTCGGTCAAAAAGCGGATGACGACGCGACGCGGTGCAGCAACGGCGCGCGGGGCCCCTGCCGCTTGCGTGTCGGTGATGTTGGGCGACGGCGAGTCCTGCGCGACGGCTATCCCGCAAAGGCATGCGAGGGCGGCGGTTGCCGCTCCGGCGACCAGACCCAACAGATACGATCGGACCTTCATTGCGTTGCGATAACTGTTGGCTGATGGCGAAAAATGCTTCGGCTGTTCTTAGTCCCGTTGCCGCTTCGATGCCAGTGCATATACTCAACACGGGACGAATGAGAGACGGCGTCGAACCGCTGGGGGCGTGCCATGTCTGCGAACCAATTCGAGCCGCCGACCTCGCGGCGGCGTTCTCGCGCGCCTCCGGTTGCCGAGGCCGACGCGACCGTTGCCTGGAATTCGTTCTTCTGTTCGATCGAGAAGCTCGATCGGGCCGTCAACGATCTCCGCCGGCAGACACCGGATTTCTCGGCTGCGACGCCGATGCGAGCTTGGCAACGGGTCTTCCTGTTCATCGCGGTTGCATGCATCACAGCTGGATTGGTCCTGCTCGATGACACGGCGTTGTTCGTTTGGGTGTTGAGCCTAGCGTTACCGTTTCTGGCCATCGCTGGAGTCCGCATCGTGGCCGCGTGGCATATTTTGAGCCGCGCCAGCGATGATCGAGAGCTGTTCTCCTGCGACCGCCGTTTCGATGGGCGGTTGCCGTCCTATTCTGTTCTCATACCCCTCTATCGCGAAGTGGCAGCCGTGCCGGGATTGGTACACGCGATGGCGCGGCTCGATTATCCAGCCGATCGTCTCGAAATTCTGTTTATTACGGAAGCGAACGATCCGTCGACGCGGCGCGCCTTACGGGAAACGGGGCTCGCGCCGCACATGCGGATCGTGACGGTTCCGAGCGGCGAGCCACGAACAAAACCGCGCGCTCTGAACTACGCCCTGCAGGATGCACGTGGTGCGCTCGTTACCGTATATGACGCGGAAGACATTCCAGGCCCTGATCAACTCCGGCGCGCGGCCGAGGCGTTCGTAGAAGGAGGCCCGCGATTGGCCTGCGTTCAGGCGCGCCTCGGAATCTACAACGCTGACCAGTCTTTCTTGAGCCGGCAGTTTGCACTCGAGTACAGCGCTCTTTTTCGCGGATTGCTTCCGGCGCTGGCGTACCTGGGGCTGCCCATACCGCTCGGAGGAACGTCAAACCATTTCAGACGCGACCTGCTTTGGAAATGGGGAGGCTGGGATCCTTTCAATGTTACCGAAGACGCCGACCTCGGCATTCGCTTGGCGCGGCTGGGGTATCAGGTTTCGCTGATACAAGCCGAAACGCTGGAGGAAGCCCCTGCCGCCTGGCGGACATGGAGCGGCCAGCGCACGCGCTGGATCAAGGGATGGATGCAAACGTATCTGGTCCACATGCGCCGCCCGGCGATGCTTTGGCGCGACCTCGGCTGGTGGCGATTTCTTGGCTTCCAAGTGATCATCGGCGGGATGATCTTGTCGATTTTAGTGCATCCGTGGTTCTACGCCTTGGCGGCAATCAACGGTCTGGCGGGCGGGTCGATCACGCCCTCCAATGCCATTCTCGACTGGATCTGCGGCGCCAATCTTGCGACCGGATATGGTGCGGCGTGGCTTCTGACGATCGCGACGGCGGTGCGTTCGGAGTCGCCGCGCCGTCTGCGATCGGCCATTTGGTTGCCGATCTATTGGATGGCGATTTCATGGGCCGCTTATCGCGCGGTGCTGGAATTGATCCGGCGGCCGTTCCACTGGGAGAAGACAGCACATGCCGGTGCCGGCGCCGACCTGGTGCTGCGGAGGCAGATGAGCCGGTGAGCGTCGATCCAAGAACCGTCGGCCGTCGGCGCTTCATTGCGATTTGCGGCCAAAAGCCTTGCGCAATTCGTCCTTGGCGCGATCCAACGTCTGGCGGCGGCGCTCGGGCAAGTTCTTGCCGGCGCGGTTGATGTAAAACGTCAGCATCGACATGGCGGACCTGAACGGGGAGCTTTTACGCCTATGGCTGTGCTCTGCCGATCGCTTGAGAGATTTCGCGATGTCGGACGCGCGCCGGTGCTTGAATACGTTCGGTTCAAGATCGAGTGCGTCGCTGTTGCGGGTGACGTCGGCCGACCACAGTTTGGCACGGCTACGGCCGCCTTTCTGGTCTTTCGGTGGTCCGCCTTCAGGACGTCCTTTCTTCGAATTCGCCATTGAAATTTACCGGTTTATTGACTCCTCCCGCTGTCCTCCGCGTGCAGGGTGCTGATTGGAATACGATCGTTCATTTGTTAAAGTTCCTGCGCGGGACGGCCTACTGCGGAACCCTTTGGCACTGATCACAGTTCAGTAATCAGCGCCCTCAATAAATGGGTGGAACAGATGAAGTTTGCACTCCGCTCCCTCCTTACCAATTGCATCCAAGACGGATCTCTGACGATCGAACTGGCTGACGGCGAACGCATGATCGCCGGAAACGGATCAGGTTCGCCGCTCGTCATCCACCTCAAAGATCATCATGCGGTGACCGAACTCGTTCTCAATCCCGAATTGGCTTTCGGGGAGCTCTTTACCGATGGGCGTTTGACCGTTTCCGGTGGCTCGATCTACGACGTGCTCGAGCTTCTGGGGCACAATCTCGACGACCTGGCGCCTCCGCAAATCGGGCGTATTCGGCATGCGCTTCGCGCGGCGTTCCATCGCTGGAGACGACACAATTCCGTTCGGCTCGCGAAGAACAACGTGCATCATCACTACGATATCGATGACCGCATCTATTCTCTGTTCCTGGATTCCGATCGGCAATACTCATGCGGATATTTTGAATCACCGCGAAAATCGCTCGAAGAAGCGCAACTCGCGAAGAAGCGGCATATCGCGGCTAAGCTTCTGGTTCCTCCGGGCGCCTCCGTTTTGGACATCGGCAGCGGATGGGGCGGCTTGGCGCTCTATCTTTCGGATCTTTGTCAGGCGGATGTCACGGGCCTGACGCTGTCGCCGGAGCAGCTCAAGGTTTCGGAGCGGCGGGCTACTGAGAAAAAACTTGGACCGCACGTGCATTTCCGCCTTCAGGATTACCGATCGATGGAAAATACTTTCGATCGTGTCGTGTCGGTCGGAATGTTCGAGCACGTCGGCGTGAAAGATTACGGCACGTTTTTTGACGTCGTTCGCCGAAGTCTGAAGGACGACGGAATCGCGGTCCTGCATTCAATCGGCCGGCTTGACGGCAAGAGCCCGACGAACCCCTGGTTTGCCAAATATATCTTTCCGGGCAGCTATGTTCCGTCATTGGCCGAAGTGCTGCCGGTCATCGAGAAGTCGCACCTTATCGTCACCGACATCGAAATTTTGCGTTTGCACTACGCCGACACGCTCGCGGCTTGGCGCAGCCGGTTCCTGGCCCACAGGGCGGATGCCGAGGCTGTGCTCGGCGACCGGTTCTGCCGGATGTGGGAATTCTATCTTGCCTCGGCGGAAGCGGGATTCCGATACGGCGGGCTCATGGTTTTCCAAATTCAGCTTGCCAAGAAACTGAATTCTGTGCCGCGCACGCGATCCTACATCGAGCAGGAAGAAGCGCGGCTTCGCCAGCTTGAGCAGGCGGCGGCGACGCGCCCGATGGCGGCCGAATAAAATAAGCTGGCTGCCTCGCAGGGAATCGCCTGTTGCGATGTCGTCAATCGCGACTTGGCGCGGCTTCGTCCCTATTCGTCATCCGCCTGGACGGTCAAGCAACTCGACCGCCAAGGGCTTCGTCAAAATTATAGGGCGCAACATTCGCTTCGTGTCTCTCTAGATAGAGAGCCATTTGGGGTGTAGCTGAGTGCGGTTCGTCTCCAAAACATGCAGGTTATCCCGATAGAACTGAAAATAGTCGTGTACGAGTTCCGCGATTGTGGAGGTCGATTTTCCGAGGGGGAATAAACTCTCCTTTGCGATGCCGAACAGATTGGCGACGGAGCCAGTGATCGGCCACTTGATCATTGCCAAGCGGTCAAGCGGGCTTTCGGGGATTGGTTCAACGCCGAGACGATCAAGAAGCTGACTGGCGACGTGGCGTATGACGGCATGGTTTGGGTGGTTCATTGTATGAAAGAGGCGGGCTGACGGCCCCGTCCGTGCGATGAAATCGGAAACGGTTACGTCGCATTCGAGTTCGCGGGCGCGCAACTCTGCAATGCCCTTCCAGTAATTCTCCGCGAGGAAGGGATAGGAAATCGCTGCGGGGTCTTCATAGATCGCCGTCGCGTCCGTTTCGGTCAGTCCCTTGTCGAAGGCGCTGGCAATGATCGTGCTGTGATACGAAGTGGGAGAGCCTTCGATAGCTCCCGGTCTGAAGTGCATCAGATCCGGCAGATGGCCTGCAAAAAACAACGACGGGAAAACGAGGAATCGGCCACGACTGGCGCTCCTCAGTGCATCCGTTGATACGGGGTCGAAGTGGCGACCAATCAATTGGCAGACGAAACTGTCGAACTGTGGCATCGAAGCGGCCAGCGCCTCGCGATCGTCCGTCGTCATTAGATAGACCGGCTTTATCGGAACCAGATCGAAACGCTCAAGCAAGGGCTTGTGAATTAAAAATAGACGTTCAATCTCGGCGCCTTGGCAGTTGCCAAAAATTCCCAGCTTCGGATTTCCCATGATCCGCCCCCGCTCGCTGCGTAGCACGGTATTTCATCCGAGGGCGGACGATCAACAGATTTTGGGTATGAACACCATATCTGTGGGGATATGGGCACCGACCATTGGCGTGCGCGTTTTCAGAATGGAGCGTCATTGCGATGACCCCATTTGTCGCGAAGGACGAAGTGTTCGGTTAAGCTGGCTGGGGCAACTTAATTGGGCGGCCGAGCGTTTAGACGGCGATCTCGCCGAGAGTGGAGCGCGTCATGGACCGGATCTGGCAAGACAAGGGCTTTCGCTATCACCTCATTATCTATGCTGTCGTGAATGCTCTGCTGATCATCGTCAATCTCAGCACGACCCCGGATAAGCTCTGGTTCTACTGGCCTTTGCTTGGCTGGGGCATCGGGCTCGCCGCGCACGCCTTCGGCGTCTATCGCCGTGGCCATCGTCTGCAGAGGCCGGTGCGCGCTGGAACACCACCTCGGGCCTAGTGGCGGCACGTTCCTGCCGCCGTTTCAGACGTGCAAGTTATTTCCGGTGTCGCTGCGATGTTGCGTTCGGTTGCGATTGCGCAAAGATTTCGGCGATCGAGCAAGCTCGTAAGCGCGGGCGGTGACGTTGTTGAGTGACTTTTCGACGGCGAGCCGCGTCTGCTCCAGTTCGCCGGCAGTGGCACCGGCCGGAACGAAGATCGGATCGGCCGCGACTACAGCCAGGGTGGAAAACGGCAGATTGACCGTCAATTTGCTCCACGTGTTCAGCACGAGATGGCGCGAAGTTGCTGCGGCGATCGGTATGATCGGCCGTCCGGAAAGTCGCGCCAACGTAACGATCCCATCACCGGCGACGCGGGGCATGGATGAAGGAACGTCGGCGGTCATCGCGACGATCGTTCCACTATCCAGCGCGCGATGTGCCGCGCGAAGGGCATAGACGCCGCCGCGATTTTTTCTTCGCCGGCCGGCGCCAGCGCCGCGGATTGCGTTGATACCGAAGTGGCCGAGAACGTGAGCCATGACTTCCGCATCGCCATGCCGAGCGACCATTGCCGTGACGTTATATTCGCGCGTGTTGAGATCGGACAGCATCATGAACTGACCGTGCCACATCGCCATAATGAAGGGCACTTGGGTGCGCAGGCGGTCGATCAGGTCCGGCGGCTCATGGATCGTCTTCGAGGTCGCCTTCACCGTCCGGATGAGTCCGGCCAAAGCACCTCCGGTGATCTTCAGCACAAACCGCGTTGTTCGTGAGGAGCGTATCATCGTCTACGTGCGCACAAGCTAGGAGCCAATCCGGCGGAGGATGTTAGTCAACCGCAATGCTTGAAATCAACACTCTTCCACTGCAATGTTCTTGCGTATCCATTCGGTCCACTGGAGCAGGATCGCGAGGCTCTAGGGCGAAATAGGGGCAGGCCGATTGAAGCTGGAGCCTCGGCAGTCATTGGTCGCGGCCGGGGCTATCCGGCTCGACGTTGTGCCTCGGCCTGCGGCGCGTCGTTGCGCATCGCCTCGCAGAAAAGCGGCAGCCGGGTGATCCGATCCCCTTCTTCATCCGCCATCATCCACATCGTCTGCTTTTTCTCGAGAATGTATTGCGGAGCGGCGTCGGTATCGTGTTCGACGATGTGGCGCGTGTTATCGACAAGATCAGCGAGTTTGATCAGTTTGGCTTCCCACGGGGCGCGAGACAGCCGCCAGGCTGACAGCAGCTTTTTCTCCTTTTTATTGCCGCGATCATCGTCGGTGAGCCAATAGACGAGCTTCGCAACGTCGGTGCCAAAGATATTGATGATTTCGCGAACGCTGGTGTCGGTCTTTTCAACCGTATCGTGAAGGTATGCCGCCGCAAGAACGACGTCGTCGGTTATGCCGTGACGCTTGAGGATCGCTACGACGGCTTCCAGATGCGCCGTATAGGGTGCGCTATCATGTTTGCGCAGTTGGTGGCTGTGCTTCTCGGCAGAAAACGTCTTCGCTTTTTGA
>DATLJG010000034.1:0-4165 GCA_035538995.1 Hyphomicrobium sp.
TTGAGGTGCTTCGTGATCGCGGTCACGAGGTCTTCCAGCAGCGCAATCGACTGCTTTTTCGGAATCTCGTGAGCCTCGGCCAGCGCCGCCGCCATATGCTTCAACGTAACGGTCTCGACCTTTGCAGCTGCTTTGGCCGGAGCCTTTGCCGGAGCCTTCGCCATGATGTCCCTCTCGTTTGCGAATCGAATTGAATTCGAACACTACATCTTCAAAGCCCGGAAACACGCTGTTTTGGGGCCTTTTTCGAATGAAGCGCGCGAAAAGAGCAGCATTTGTTGCCCGAAAGCAAGCGGCAGATTTGTGTTCAACGAAAAAAAACGCCGAAACGCAGAGGTTTCGGCGCAAGTTTCGGGGGAAAGAGAGGAGGAAGGAGAAAAAATCACAAGGTCAGAGCGGTGCCCCCACTGACTTCAATCGACTGGCCGGTGACCCAGCCCGACTTCGGCCCAGCAAGGAAATCAACGACATCGGCCACCTCGTCTGCCCTGCCGATACGCTTCAACGCCTGCTTGCCAAGGATGAAGGCCTGGCTCTCGGAAGTACCGATCAACTCAGCAGTCATGTCGGTGTCGATCACGCCCGGCGCAACGGCATTGACCGTTATGCCGCGCCCGCCGAGCTCAGAGGCAAGCAGCTTCGTCAGATTGTCGAGGGGAGCCTTCAACATCGAATAGGCAGCAGCGGAGGCCGGAACGCGGGCAACGATACTTGATGTCGAAATGATCCGCCCGCCATCCTTCAACCGCTTCACCGCTTCCTGCGTGATCAAAAAGAGCGACTTGACGTTGACGGCATAGATTTCGTCGAGAACGTCTTCAGTGGTGTCGCCGAAGCCGACGAACGGCGCGATACCGGCGTTGTTGACCAGAATATCGAATTTGGTGTTGCCGTTACGAGCCGTAAGCTCTTGATCGAGAGCCGCGAACAGCGCCTGTGCCGCGCCTTTCTTGGAAAGATCGGCACCGACAGCGAAAGCATCGCCGCCCTGTGATTTGATTTTGGCGACAACGTCCTCGGCCCCGGCTTTGCTCTTGCCGTAGTGGACGGCAACCAGCGCCCCGTTTCGGGCGAGAGATTCGGCGATCGATCGTCCAATGCCGCGGCTGCCGCCGGTGACCAATGCAATCTTTCCAGTGAGAGGCTTAGACATGGCGTCCTCATGAATTCTAATCTGACCGTCCTGCTCAGGCTGGCCACGTCACGTTGCGCGCCGCCTTGGACTGCCTCGATTTAGTATCAATGGTTCGGTAGTTCAAGATATCCGAACTATTGAATTATCACGATCGCGTGTCTATATGTCGCCGTATGCAAAGACCATTCGTGCACCCGGCCATTGAGGACATCACGCTCGAGAGTGTGCTCTACGCGCTCGCTGATCCGACGCGCCTGGAGATCGTCAAAAAGCTCGCGAGCGGCATGTGCGGAATGAATTGTTCTGCGGCAGCGCCCGCCGACCTCCCGAAATCGACGCAATCGCATCACTTTCAGGTGCTGCGCGAAGCCGGCGTCATCCGGTCCGAACGGCGCGGCACGGAAGTTGTGAACGCGCTTCGCTGCGCGGAAATCGAGAAGCGTTTCCCAGGTGTCGTCTCGTCCATTCTGAAGGCGAGCGAAAAGGCGAAAAGGCGGTAGGCATCCCGTTCGATTCCCCGGCCGCCAGTCCGAACACGGATGGCATTTGGCCACGCTGCTCCCATCTCTAGTCAGGGCCGCGCCTCCGTTGCAACGCGCGGGTGCGCGGCCTTGGCTTCAGATCAGGAGGACACAGAATGCCCTATGTCGATGGCTTCATCGTCGCCGTTCCCCAGAAGCGCTTGGCCGATTACAAAAAACTTGCGCGCAAGGCTGGCAAAATCTGGCTCGAATACGGCGCTCTCGAATATGTCGAATGCATCGCTGACGACGTTCCCGTCGGCAAGCTCACCTCGTTTCCGAAAGCCGTGAAACTCAAGGACGATGAGGTCGTCGCGTTTTCCTGGATTGTCTACAAATCACGGTCCGATCGCGATGCCATTCTGAAGAAGGTCATGGCCGATCCTCGCTTGGGCAAAGACATGACGGACATGCCCTTCGACGGCAAACGCATGATCTACGGCGGCTTCAAACCGATCGTCGAGATGTAAGCGTACGCTCACCATCCGGTCCGAAGTGAGCACTTCCTCTGGCGTCATCCCGGCGCAGGCCGGGATCTGTCCAAGCCGATAGATGCGGCACGGCCAAACGTCTGGACGGATCCCCGCCTTCGCGGGGATGACTTGTTGACTAGGGCTCCCCGCACCTACCGAAAATGCTTCGACAGTTTCAGACCCTGCCCCTGGTAGTTTGATTTCAGACCCTGCCCATAGACCATTGCAGGCGTCTCGATCATTCGCTCGTAAATCAGGCGGCCGATAATCTGTCCGTCCTCCAGAATAAACGGCACCTTATGGGAGCGCACCTCTAAAACGACGCGCGAGCCGCTGCCACCCGCCGGTACATGGCCAAATCCCGGGTCCATGAAGCCCGCGTAGTGAACGCGAAATTCACCCACCAGCGGATTGAACGGCACCATTTCGGCGGCGTGCGTCGGCGGCACATGCACTGCCTCTTTGGACGCCAGGATATAGAATTGATCGGGATCGAGGATGAGCCGGTGCTTGTCCTTGACGTAGATCGGATCCCAATAGTCCTCGACCGGATAGGCGCCCGGTTTGTCGATGTCGACCACACCGGTATGGCGGCGAGCCCGAAAGCCGACGAGCCCTTTCGCATCGCCCGCCAGATCGACCGTCAGCGCGATCCCGCCCGAAATGTCGGCATCCTCGGCGGAGACAAGTCGCTCACGCTTATGAAGCGCCTTGAGATCGACGTCGCTATCCGCTGCCGTACCGACGCGAAAACGGATTTGCGACAACCGCGATCCCTTGCGCACGACGATGGGAAACGTCTGCGGGCAAATCTCGGCGAAGAGCGGCCCCGAATATCCCTTTGGAATTTGGTCGAAAGCGCCAACGCCATCAGCGATGACCCGGGTAAAGACATCGAGCCGTCCCGTCGAGCTTTTCGGATTGGCTGACGCTTCGATATCCGGCGGCAGCTCCAAACTTTCAAGGAGCGGCACGATATAGACACAGCCGGTTTCAAGCACCGCACCCTGGCTGAGGCTGATCGTGTGCAGGGCGAGGTCGTCGAGCTTGGATTGCACGCGGCCGCCGGGCCTCGGCAAAAAGCTCGCACGGACGCGGTAAGCAACGGCCCCAAGGCGCAAATCGAGACTGGCGGGCTGCACCTGCGTTTCAGCGAGGGGTTCGGCAAGCATGATTTGTCCCGACGCGATCATCCCCGCGATGCCCTGTGACGGCACAATGCCTGCGGTCTCATCGCGCCGTTTGGCTGCCGTGAGGGCTTTCTCTGCTTTCGCCATTGCCGACTGTGCTTTCGATCCGGTCTCAACGAGCGCGCGCTGTGCGCAACCTGTCCGATCCCTAAGGCACGCGCCCCTTGACGCCAAGAGGCACCGGCGCTAATCCCCGAGGTGTTACGTGGTCCTTTGGCCGGCCGGCTTGCAGCCACGTTAAAAAAGTCGCTAAAGAGGCCGTGTGCGCTCCCGGTTTCCCGCGCCCGGCCTCAACGTCCGGCGCTCGTGGACCGGGTTTTTTGTTGGCGCGAAAGGCTTGTTCCCGATGGCTAAAAACGAGCACAAATCCTCCGGACGTAACTGGCGTCCAGAAACCACTCTCGTTCATGGCGGCGTGACCCGGTCGCAATTCGGTGAAACAGCCGAAGCGCTCTATCTGACCCAGGGCTTTGTCTACAATAGCGCCGAGCAAGCCGAGGCGCGCTTCAAGCAGGAAGATCCCGGTTTTCAATATACGCGGTTCGGCAATCCGACGATCGCGATGTTCGAAGACCGCCTGAAGTTGTTCGAAGGTGCCGACGAATGTCGCGCCACAGCGACCGGCATGGCCGCCGTCGCCGCCGCGATCCTGTCATACGTCAAAACCGGCGATCATATCGTTGCTGCCCGCGCCATGTTCGGATCGTGTCGCAACGTCATCGAGACGATCTGCGCGCGCTTCGGCGTCACTTCGACCCTGATCGACGGCAAGGATCTGAATGCCTGGCGTGAAGCTATCCAGCCCAACACGAAGATGTTCTTCTTCGAAACGCCATCGAATCCCAA
>DATLJG010000035.1:0-8714 GCA_035538995.1 Hyphomicrobium sp.
TTCTCGACGACGGCGACTTTCATTCCGAGCTGGGCGGCGCGAATGGCGCACACATACCCGCCTGGCCCGGTGCCGATGACGATCAGATCATAGGCCATTCCTCAAAGCTCCAGGATAAAGCGTTGAGGATCTTCGAGGCATTCCTTGACACGCACCAGGAAGGTCACGGCCTCTTTGCCGTCAACGAGGCGATGATCGTAGGACAATGCGAGATACATCATCGGACGGGCAACGACCTGACCACTTCTGACGACGGGACGTTCTTCAATGCGGTGCATGCCAAGAATGCCCGACTGCGGCGCATTGAGGATCGGTGTCGACATCAACGACCCGTAGACGCCGCCATTTGAAATCGTGAACGTGCCGCCCTGCATGTCTTCGATGGAGAGCTTGCCGTCGCGGGCGCGCTTACCGAACTCGGTGATGCGCTGCTCTATCTCGGCAAGGCCTAGCCGATCGGCATCGCGCACGACCGGAACGACAAGGCCCTTCTCAGTGCCGACGGCAACGCCGATATGGTAGTAATTTTTGTAGACGATCTCGTCGCCGTCGATCTCGGCATTCACGGACGGCACGTCGCGCAACGCCTGAATGCAGGCCTTCACGAACAATCCCATGAAGCCAAGTTTGACGCCGTGACGCTTTTCGAACACGTCCTTGTACTGGGCGCGCAACGCCATGACAGCGCTCATATCGACGTCGTTGAACGTCGTCAGCATCGCGGCCGCGTTCTGTGCTTCTTTCAGGCGGCGCGCGATCGTCTGGCGGAGCTTCGACATCTTCACACGTTCTTCGCGCGTGCCATCGTTGGCTGCCGAAGGCAAGCGGACGTCACGCATGACGATCGTCGTTGGCGGCGGTTGGACCGCGACCACATTTGTTACGGATGCGGCGTCGGCCGACGGAGCGGCGGCCGGCGGTGCTGCCGACTTGACCGCGTTGGCGACATCTTCTTTCAGGATTTGCCCGCGCCGGCCCGAGCCTTGAACCTCGGCTGCCTCAAGACCCGCTTCGGTCAGCGCCTTGCGGGCCGATGGCGATGGTGGCGGCGTTCCGTTGTGCGCTGATTCCGTTGTCTTATGAGCTGCGGGTGCCGACTGAGATGGTGATGGCTGTGGAGGCGGTGGGGCTTGCGCGGCGGCCGCTGGTGGCGCGCTTTTTCCAGCCCCTTCCTTCAATGCCGCGAGCAGCGATCCGACGGCGACCGTCGATCCGGATTCGACCAGGATGTCGCCGAGCACGCCTGACGCGGGCGCCGGTACTTCGACCGTGACCTTGTCGGTTTCCAATTCGACCAGCGGCTCGTCGACCTTGACGGCGTCGCCCGCCTGTTTGAACCACTTGCCAACCGTCGCTTCCGTGACGCTCTCGCCGAGCGTGGGAACGCGAATCTCAATCGACATATAAGCCCTCACACATTGTTATCCTCCGAGCGCATCAGCGACGAGCGCGGCTTGTTCCTTGACGTGCTGCGAAAGCAGACCGGTTGCCGTCGAGGCGGAGGCCGGTCGCCCCGCATAACGCGGGCGGCGGTGAATATAGCCCAAATGCGTCAGCACCCACTCGATATTTGCATCCATGAAATACCAGGCGCCCATGTTTTTCGGCTCCTCCTGGCACCAGACGATCTCGGCGAATTTGAAGCGTCCGATTTCCTGGATGAGGGCACGCGCGGGGAACGGATAGAGTTGTTCAACGCGGAGCAAATAGACGTCGTCACGGCCTTGTTTGTCGCGTGCGTCGAGCAGATCGTAATAGACCTTGCCGGTACATATAACGACACGCTTGATTTCGTTGTCCGGAAGCAGCTTGAGTTCGGATGAGCCTCTCTCGGCATCGTCCCAGAGAACACGATGGAAGCTGGAGTTCGGCCCAAATTCCTCGATTTTCGAGACGACGCGCTTGTGACGAAGCAGAGACTTCGGCGTCATCAGGATCAGCGGCTTGCGGAAGTTGCGATGCAGCTGGCGGCGCAGAATGTGGAAGTAATTGGCGGATGTGGTGCAGTTCGCGACCTGCCAGTTATCTTCGGCGCAAAGCTGCAGAAACCGCTCCAGCCGGGCCGAAGAGTGTTCCGGACCTTGGCCTTCGTAGCCGTGCGGCAGCAGGCAGACGAGGCCGGACATGCGCAGCCATTTGCGCTCGGCTGACGAGACGAACTGGTCGAAGATGACCTGCGCGCCGTTGGCAAAATCGCCGAATTGCGCTTCCCAGAGCGTCAGCGCATTCGGCTCGGCGAGCGAATAGCCGTATTCAAATCCGAGCACGGCTTCTTCCGACAGCATCGAGTTGACGATCTCGAAACTCGCCTGGTTGGGGGCCAGATGTTTCAGCGGTGCGAAGCGGCGCTCCGTCTGTTGATCGACGAAAACGGCGTGGCGCTGTGAGAACGTTCCCCGCTCCGTGTCCTGGCCGGAAAGGCGAACTCGGAAGCCTTCCATCAGGAGCGATGCGAACGCCAGATGCTCGCCCATCGCCCAATCGATGCCGACACCCGTCTCCATCATTTCGCGGCGGCGATCGACGAGCTTGCCGACCGTTTTGTGGATGTGGAAATCCTTCGGGATCGACGTCAGGCGCCGGCCGAGATCCTTCAGCGTCTCGATCGAGAGACTGGTGTTGCCGCGCCAATCATCGCTGTCGGGCCGGGTGATGCCGGACCAGCGCCCATCGAGCCAATCGGCCTTGTTCGGCTTATATCCGTCGGAAACCACGTACTCGTTGTCGAGGTTGCCGCGAACCGACTCTTTCATTTCATTAAATTCGGACGGCGTAACGACGCCCTCATCGATGAGGGTTTGCGAGTAACTTTCGACGATGGTCGGGTGCGCCTTGATCCGTTTGTACATCGACGGCTGCGTGAACATCGGCTCGTCGGTTTCGTTATGACCGTGGCGGCGATAGCAAAACATGTCGATGACGACCGGCTTCTGGAATCGCTGCCGGAATTCGGTGGCGATACGCGCGACGTGAACGACGGCTTCCGGGTTGTCGCCGTTGACGTGGAAAATCGGCGCTTCGATCATCAAGGCGACATCGGAGCAGTAGGGCGACGAGCGTGAGTAATGCGGGGCGGTGGTAAAGCCGATCTGATTGTTGATGATGAAGTGGATGGAGCCGCCGGTGCGATGACCGCGCAGGCCCGACAATCCGAAGCATTCGGCGACCACGCCCTGTCCGGCGAACGCCGCGTCGCCGTGAATGAGCAGCGGCAGAACGGGCGTCCTGTCGCCGGGCGCACAGCCGCGCTGATCTTGTTTGGCGCGCACTTTTCCGAGAACTACCGGATCGACAATCTCGAGATGCGACGGATTCGCGGTGAGCGACAGATGCACGGAATTGCCGTCGAACATGCGATCCGACGAAGCACCGAGATGGTATTTGACGTCGCCAGAGCCTTCGACATCGTCGGGCTTAAACGAGCCGCCCTTGAATTCCTTGAAGATGGCGCGAAGCGGCTTCGTGAGCACGTTGGCCAGCACGTTCAGACGGCCGCGATGTGCCATGCCCAGCGTGATTTCGCGAACGCCGAGATGACCGCCGCGCTTGATGATCTGCTCAAGTGCCGGGATCATCGATTCGGCGCCTTCGAGGCCAAACCGCTTGGTGCCGGTGTATTTCAGATCGCAGAATTTCTCGAACGTCTCGGCTTCAATGAGCTTGCGCAAAATGGCCTTGCGGCCTTCGGGCGTGAAGCTGATGTCTTTCTCGGGCCCCTCGATGCGCTCCTGAATCCAACCCTTTTGCGCGGGATCGGTGATGTGCACGAACTGGAAGCCGATCTGCCGGCAGTACGTGCGCCTGAGGATGGTCAGGATCTCGCGCATCGTCGCGGTTCCGAGACCCATGACGCGATCGATAAAGATCGGACGGTCGAGATCGGCTTCGGTGAAGCCATACGTCTCGGGCAGCAGTTCGCGGTGAACGCGCCTGTCGGCGAGGCCCAGCGGATCGAGATCGGCAGCGAGATGGCCGATTACCCGATAGGCGCGAATAAGCATCAACGCCCGGATCGAATCCTGCGTGGCGCGAATTGACGCCGCCGGCGACAACTCGAAGCCCGACAGCTGCGCATGACGCTCGATCTTGTCACGGATCGTGCGTTCCGTTTCGCCATAGTCGCCGGTCAATGCGGAAACGAGATCGCGATCGGTGTCTTTGTCGTTCAACAGCGCGGATAGCGGTGGCGCCCATGCCGGGCCGCCCGTGAACGCCGGTTCGGCGGTCGGCTCCTTGATGCTTTCAAAGAAGCGCCGCCATTCATCACTCACTGCACCGGGATTGCGCTCATACTCGGCTTGCATATCCTCGATGTAGGGGGCATTGGCCGCGCTAAGGAACGAGGTGCGCAGAAACGCTTCGTTCTGGCCGTTTCGTGACATCAGGTTCGTCCTTTTCAGGCTCCGGGCGACTACGGTCTAGCCGGCGCGGGTGACGCGAACGCGGGATCGGGATGCGCCGCCGATCCTTTCAGCTTAGTGCTGCATGGCCTTCCTTACGCCTTGAGTACCTCGACAAGAGTTTGACCGAGAGATGCCGGGCTCGGTGAAATAGCGACGCCGGCGGCTTTCATGGCGGCGAGCTTGTCTTCCGCTTTGCCTTTGCCGCCGGAAATGATCGCTCCGGCATGGCCCATGCGACGGCCGGGTGGCGCGGTAACGCCGGCGATGAATCCCGCCATTGGCTTTTTGCGGCCTTTGCGCGCTTCGCGGATCAGGAATTCCGAGGCATCTTCTTCCGCCGAGCCGCCGATCTCGCCGATCATGATGATCGACTTGGTCTCATCATCGGAGAGGAACAGGTCGAGGACGTCGATGAATTCGGTGCCCTTGACGGGATCACCGCCGATGCCGACGGCCGTCGTCTGGCCGAGCCCCACGTCCGTGGTCTGTTTCACGGCCTCATATGTGAGCGTTCCCGAACGCGATACAATGCCGACGCTGCCGTGCTTGAAGATATTTCCCGGCATGATGCCGATCTTGCATTGTCCGGGTGTCAAAAGACCGGGGCAATTGGGTCCGACGAGGCGCGATTGCGATCCGTCCAGCGCACGTCTGACGCGCACCATATCCATGACAGGGATGCCTTCGGTGATGCAGACGATCAGCGGAATGCCGGCATCGATGGCCTCAAGAATGGCATCGGCGGCAAACGGCGGCGGAACATAAATCGAGGTTGCGGTGGCGCCGGTCTTGGCAACGGCTTCGATGACGCTGTCGAACAGCGGCACGTCGGCAAGCTCGGCGTCGGGATGCTTGGTGCCGCCTTTGCCCGGCGTTACGCCGCCGACGATCTGGGTTCCGTAAGCACGCGCCTGCTTCGTATGAAAGGTGCCTTGGCTGCCGGTAATGCCCTGGCAGATGACCTTTGTCGTCTTGTCGACAAGAATTGACATTCCATCCCCGCATGTACCTCGCTGCTCGCAAGAATGTCGCGCATTTTTTGCGGTGCAGCAAGGGCGACTATTGTTGAAGTTGTTCGGTCCGTAAGCCCGCCGGAGCGTGCTTAGGCCGCGTTTTTCAGTTCGTCCGTGATTTTCTTGGCCGCGTCCGCGAGATCGTCGGCCGGAATGATCTTGAGACCGGACTCTTTGAGGATTTTTTTCCCGAGATCGACGTTGGTGCCTTCGAGGCGCACGACGAGCGGCACTTTGATGTCCATTTCACGCGCTGCTGCGATGACGCCTTCGGCAATGATGTCACAACGCATGATGCCGCCGAAAATGTTGACGAGGATGCCCTTCACCGCCGGATCGGCCAGGATAATTTTAAAGGCTTCCTGCACTTTTTCCTTTGACGCACCGCCGCCGACATCGAGGAAGTTCGCCGGTTCCGCGCCGTAGAGCTTGATGATGTCCATCGTCGCCATCGCGAGGCCGGCTCCGTTGACGAGACAGCCGATATTGCCGTCAAGTTTGACGAATGCGAGGTCGTGTTTCGATGCCTCGATTTCGGTCGGATCTTCCTCGCCGAGGTCGCGTAACTCTACGATCTCGGGATGGCGATAGAGCGCGTTTGAATCAAAATTCATTTTGCCGTCGAGACAAATGAGCTTGCCGTCCTTGGTGACGACGAGGGGATTGATCTCAAGCAGGCTCATGTCCTTTTCGACAACCATGCGATAGAGATTTTCGACGAGCTTGCCGGCGGCCTTGGCCTGGTCGCCCTTGAGACCCAGCGCGAATGCAACCTTGCGGCCGTGGAACGGCTGATAGCCTGTGGCTGGATCGATCGTCAGTGTGTGGATTTTTTCCGGCGTCTCATGCGCGACATCCTCGATGTTCATGCCGCCCGCCTGGCTGACAATGAATGCGACGCGCGACGTTGCGCGATCAACCAACGCTGAGAGATAAAGCTCGCGGTCGATGGCAGAGCCGTCCTCTATATAAAGACGCTTGACGACACGTCCCGCCGGTCCGGTCTGAACCGTGACAAGGGTCTTGCCGAGCATTTGCTCCGCAAATTCCTTCACCTCATCGATTGACTTGGCCAGTCGGACGCCGCCCTTGTCGCCCGCTGCGGGCTCCAGAAACTTTCCCTTGCCGCGACCGCCGGCATGAATCTGAGCTTTGACGACCCATACCGGACCCGGCAACTTCTTCGCCGCCTCGACAGCTTCGGAGACCGAGAAAGCCGGGAAGCCGTTCGGCGTCGGCACGCCGTACTGGCGATAAAGCTCCTTGGCTTGGTATTCGTGGATATTCATGCCTCAGCTCCGGTGTGTTGATGCGTAGACGAAAGTTTGATGCGAAGTTTGACAGGCAGGACCGACGGCATGCCGTCATTAAGCCCTATTTGGGAGTGGTAAAAGCAAAGCTCGCGCGCAATTGAGCGGACCACTGGATTGCTGCGCTCGAGATGCGGTCGGCGCCGCCGTGATTCCGAATTTATTTTTGGCTTGTTCAGAAACGGGGAACGTCCATGTCTACGGAATTTGAATGCATCAACATTGATGGCCTGAAGGGGGCGCGAACGGGTCGCGAGCCTTATAATTTTCTGGTCGGCGATAATTTTATTCGACCGGCGGCCGTCGATCCGTTGAAGAGCGACTATCCGGATATCAAGGAACCTGGGTTTTTTACCGAATCGGACGTGAGCGAGCGGCTGCATGGCGCGTTTGCCAAACTTCTTGCCGATCTGAAGAGCCCCGAGGTGTCGAAGATCGTTTCTGAAAAGCTCGACATCGATCTCGTCGACAAGCCGAAGATGATCACGATCCGCAAGATCTCGCAGGCCAAGGACGGCCGCATCCATACCGATGGCGAGGCCAAGATCGCGACGATGCTGACGTATCTCAATGAGAATTGGGACGGCACGGACGCTGGCTGTCTCAGGGTTCTGCGCAACGACAAGAACTTTGACGATTACGTGGAGCAGATCAGCCCGCTCACCGGGACCGTCTTCGCCTTCCGCCGTTCGGATAGCTCGTGGCACGGCCACACGCCGTTCGTCGGCGAGCGCCGCGTCGTTCAGATGACATGGCTCAGAAGCGAAGCCGACGTGGCGCGCAAGGAAAAGCGCGGCGCCCTGTCTCACAGCCTGAAGAAGATTTTCCGCTTCGGGTAAGGGCGCCACGGCCGCATTCAGGTCATCGACTGGGGAGCGACGAGCGTGCACGCGGCGCTTTCGCTCCTCAATTCGCAAGCACGGGGCTGATTTTCTTGCAGGCCTCGATCAGGCTTTGCACGGACGCCACGGACTTCGAGAACATCGCTTTTTCATTTTCGTCGAGAGGGAGTTCCACCACCTTCTCGACACCGCCGGCGCCGATGACGGCAGAGACGCCGACATAGGTGTCGTTGACGCCGTACTCGCCGTTCAAATGGGCCGCGCACGGCAACATCCGCTTCTTATCCCGGAGATAGCTCTCGGCCATTGCAATTGCCGAGGCTGCCGGTGCGTAAAACGCCGACCCCGTACCCAGCAACGCTACGATCTCACCGCCGCCGCCGCGCGTGCGTTTGATCATGGCGTCGAGGCTCTCCTGACTGAAGAACCCGAGCTTAACGCAATCGGGCAACGGCACGCCGCCAATCGTCGAATAGCGGACGAGCGGCACCATGTCGTCGCCGTGTCCCCCGAGCGTGAGGGCGCGGACATCCTCAACGGAAACACCGGCCGCTTCGGCGAGGAAGCAGGAGAAACGGGCGCTGTCGAGAACGCCGGCCATGCCGACGACCTTGTTGGCGGGCAGACCGGTGAATTTGCGCAGCGCCCAGACCATCGCGTCGAGCGGATTGGTGATGCAGACGACGAAGGCTTGCGGCGCGTGCTGCTTGATGGCCGCGCCGACTTGTTCCATCACCTTCAGGTTGATGCCGAGGAGATCGTCGCGGCTCATGCCCGGCTTGCGAGGAACGCCCGCCGTCACGATGCAGACGTCGGCGCCGGCAATCGCCGCGTAACCGTCAGGTCCAGCGCCCGTCAGCTTGGCGTCGTAGCCTTCGATCGTGCCAGCTTGCGCAAGATCGAGCGCCTTGCCCTTGGCGACACCCTCGATGATGTCGGTCATGACAATGTCGCCGAGTTCCTTGAGTCCGGCCAGCAACGCCAACGTGCCACCAATTTGTCCTGAGCCAATCAATGCGATTTTGGCGCGCGCCATGCCGAGCTACCCCCAAGGAAACTTTATTGATTACCGATAGGGACATACGTCCCACGCCTTACACCTAGTCAAATTCTTTGAAGGCGCAAAGGCAAGCCGCAACTTTCGTA
>DATLJG010000036.1:0-5499 GCA_035538995.1 Hyphomicrobium sp.
AAAGGCTCACAAGCATAAGGCTGACAAGGACGCGAAGAAGAGCAAGGCGAACAAAGCGGTCAAGGCTGAAAAAAAGAGCAAGCACTCCCACAAGAGTAAGAAGACCGAGCACGCCGCCAAAAAGAAAGCCGATGCTAAAACCAACAAGAACGGCGGCACGAGCAAGGCAACAACGGCGGATGCGGCCAGCAGCCCGACCCACAAAAAGACGGGAAAGAAAAAGAAGAAGTCGACGAAGCAGCACACATCAAAAAAAGAACATCAATCGACGAAGAGTGAGGCCAACTAGCGAAGACCTCTGCACGCGGATGCCGTCGAACGCTGCCCCATTATCGGTTAATCGCGGACCTCACTATCATTCGGTGGACGGATCGCGCGTTCTTCGCACTTGCGACGCAAATCATCGAGTTCTTCGTCTGTTAGATGCTCGATGCCGACGTATATGTTTTTCGCGGAACTTGTACTGATCAACTCGTCGAGCTTGACCTGGATGGCCGCACTATCGCGGTTTTGCGAATTCTGAATCAGAAAGACCATCAGGAAGGTAACGATGGTCGTTCCGGTGTTGATCACGAGCTGCCAAGTGTCGGAATAGCTAAACAGCGGGCCGGAAAGCGCCCAGATAAGGACGACGCCGACCGCTGCTGCAAACGCCGGCGGCTTTCCGCTGGCGAGCGCTACGGAGTTCGCAAGCTCTCCAAAAATCCTGCTGATCTTTTTCATGATCCTCTCGCTCGATTGAGGCGTCGCGGATGGCGCACCGAAGGCTCGCAATTTTTACCCCATCCTCTGGAAGGATGAGATGTTCGCCTTGACAACGCCGTGGGGGCCGAAAGCGACGCAAGTAGGGACGGAAATGGATTGGGCGCGATCATGTCCGCGTGATCAAGGCCCGAGCCGGCCGTCATCGTCGAACGTTGAGAGGTGAGCCGGGCGTTACGTCTTCAAGACGTCTTCTAGCTTTGCTACCAGCGCGGTCCGACGTACGGCGGTTGCTCGCGCGCATCCGCGCAATACGCGCCGTTCCAGTAATGGTATTCCCCGCAATTGGCAGGTCGCGACGGCGGAAGCCATTCCGGGACAAGATAGGTGGCTGAGGGAGCATCGGGATCGACGCGAGCTGGCGGATCATCCCCGCCATCATCATAGTCGTCATCCGGGTCGTCATACCTGTGACTGTTGATCGTCGTCACAAGATTTGGCGTGGGGTGTTGAGCGATCTGCAAAAGCGATGGCGCCGCGTGTGTGACGGTACCCGGCCCGCACACGAAACAGAGCACGGCAACGTACGCGAAGAGGCTGGCCGTGTTACGCATCGTTCAACCCATACGGACGAATTTCAGCTCTTGCGAAATGATACTCGGGAGCGGTCGATGCAAAATCGGAACGCAGCGGAACGGTTAATCCTTGGTAAGCGTTCTGATGGGGGCCGCGCGGGAACGCAACCGATTGCACGACATTTAGCCGGGCATTCTGGTCCGCAGACCTTAGGAGCGTCGATTGACGGCCTGCCGATCTCATTGCACGCCGGCAATGAGGCTCACACCGATATGTGTCACGACTCCGACACAATACGTACGTTTGGGTTGATGTCGTAGAAATCTCGTTTGGGAGGTCAAATGAAGCTTGGACCATTAGTCGGCGCACTTTTTTTGACGGTTGCCGTCGGCGTTCCCTGTGCGCAAGCCGCGCCCGGGTACGTGACCGCGAACGTCAATTTACGTTCCGGCCCGGACACGGATTATCCGAGCGTGGGGGTTATTCCCGATAGCGATCCGATCGACGTAAGAGGGTGTTTGCGGGACGAATCCTGGTGTGATGTCGTTTGGGCGGGTAATCGTGGCTGGGTGTACAGCGAATATCTGTCGCTCGACTATCGCGGCGAAATGCGGCCTCTGCCAGATCTCGGGGTAGCGGCGTTCGGCATCCCGGTCGTTGCGTTCGCAGCGGCGGATTACTGGAGCCATTACTACGTCGGGCGCCCTTGGTATGCGCAGCGGAACCGCTGGTATGCCTACAAGCCGCGACCGCGTCCGGGTTGGCGGGCGCCACCGCCAGGACCGCGCCATGCCGGTTGGTGGCGATCTGGTGGTTATCGCGCGCCGACCGGAATGAAGCCTCCGCCGGATAAGGGCTGGCGTCCGCATCCGCGCGGTGGTGCCGCCCATCCCGGTGCTGCCCCTGGTCGCCGTGACGATCATCGTGGTAACGACCGCCGCCACGATGACCGGCGGCCCTAACGTCAATGACTGAAGTTTTTCGCGCGCGGGAACATTGTTCTCGCGCGCGTTTTTTGTGCGCGTGTAGAGCGCAATAAGTGCGGATTTTGCGTGCTAACACCGGCACGAGCACAACAGCGGGACATTATTTTGCCCCGAAACTTCGGACTCCTAGCACCAGCGGGAAATCGATACCGGGCACGCGCACGGAAGGTTAGTCATGTCGGTTCCGCTTCATCACTTGTCCATTGAGCCGCATTATTCCGAATTCGACGAGCCTGAGTCTTATGATGACGGCTTTGTATTTTTTCCCGACGAGCGGATCGGCGGCCCGGTTACGCGCACGAGCGATATCTACGCGTGGGGCGTGGCAGCTGTCGTGACGATCGTTTCCTGTTGGCTGCTGCTTATCGGGCCCGACGCTTGGCCGAAATGGCTTCCGGATGTCGCCGCGCGCATTTCGACCGCCATCGCGCAAGCGACTACGGCATCGGATCAAGCGGCGGTCACTCAACCCCAGCCGGTGCACGAGGCGGCGCAACTTCCGCCGTTGACCCTGTTGCCCCTGCCGCCACCCGTACAAACGGCATCAGCACAAGCAGCACAGCCTCAAACGTCGCCGCCGGACATTCCAGAGGCAACCGGCGCACGAGATGCAGCGCCCGAGTCCGGCGAGAAATCGGCCGCCGTAGATCAGGACGACCTACCGGACGCGCCGGGATCATCCCGCGAAGACGAAGCGGATGCGAAGCCCGATCACAAAGCTGAGAGACCGCCCGACGCATATCGGCCGGTGGGCGACCAACACCGGGCGCAGCCTCGTGACGCCATGCAAGCGCGCACCGAAGCTGTCGGCTTACATCCGGATTTTCCGCGCGCCGTGCTCGGGCGATTTTCACCGGTCGATTTCCGCAATGCACGTGTTGCGATTCAAACGGCGATGAAGAAGACGCCAAACAATGGCACCTTCATCTGGCCGCGCCAAAGAGAGCCGGGGCGGGCGCTGTTCAAGGTTCGCTTCGTGGCCGGCGCCCCCGCCGATTGTCGCCGGTATGTCGTGAGCGTGACGATGAGCGGTTGGACGACCACGGCGCTACCGATGGAACGGTGTGGACTGCGGCGGAGATTGGCGCATCGAGATTGAAGCGGCCGAAACGCTGGCAAAAAGAAACGCGGCACAAAGATCTGATTTGCGCCGCGCCAGAAATGATTTTTAGGGCGATTTAGTTCTTGCAGAGGGTTGCCGAGCCCTGGCATTCCCAGCCCACTACGCCGCCAGGCTTGCAGCGATATGTACGCTTGCCGAACGTATAGCCCGGCGTCGTGCCGCTGGAGACGTACGTAAAATAGATGTTCCAATCGGTTGCCTGCAAAAGCATCGCATCGACTTGGAACTTCGCGAGGTCTTGCGTCAGGGCATCGCCGACCGCTGCCTTCTTGAAGCACTGCTTCGCCTCGGCCGGTGTCCCGGCAAAGACCGCCGCGACACCGGCGGCGGCCAACAAAGAACGCGGAATACGGAGCATCTAGCTGAACTCCCAATGGTTGCAGAAAGTCGAGGTGCGGACCCTGCCACACCTGATTTCCGATGACGCGGCCTAAATTGCGCGCGCGTCTCGTTTTCCACTGGATCGCGGCATTACGGCATCGCGTATGGATCGATCAGCCGACGTCTCGTCGTTTCGCTACTGCGCTTTTTGAAGAATGATCCGGCCACGAGACTTTGCTTTTTTCGGACGCGCAGTACTCGGTGCAACGACCGACGGCGCCGGAGCAACCACGGGCACTGGTGGGGGTGCGGGCGGTGCAAAGACAGGCGTCAAACCCGAGCGGCCATTGCCGACATTCCCCGCCGTTCCGCTGCCGAGAAATCCGGAATCGGGCAACATCATAGGGTCGGATCTCATTGTGGGACCGAGCCGGTCAACGGGTGCCGAAAGGACGCCGAAGCCAGCAACGCGCGGCCCCGACGACGACCTATACGCCGCGGCCGGAGAAACCAGCAGTCCCTGACAAGCGATCACCGCCGCAAGGGCCAAGGAAAACGGAATGATCTGGTGACGGATAAATCCGTACTCAAATGATCTATCGGCGTGACGCATGGCAGGCCTCTCGATGCGGCAGCTTCCCGTCGAACCGTCGGGAGGCAGGTTCTGCCGGGAATACGTCACCGTCAACGACATTCGTCGCTGCAATGCGATTGCAGTAAATCACGGAGCCGGACGCGCTCCGGGCACGCACCGCCTGCGGCTATCGATGAACCGCAAAGCATGGGCGACGATTACGAATTTTCAACCTGAACGGATGACCAGATTTTTCGGTGCTGTGGGCTACGCTACACTGGTGTTTGCGGCCGCTTGGCTATTTTCCAGGCACATTGCGCAAAATGTGACATCCGAACTCAAACCGCTTTCCAGCGTTTTAGCAGTGTTAATCCAAAGTGCTGCCACGGATAGGAAGAGATGGGTAAGAGTGACCAGAAGTCTCTGAAGTCTGACGACCCTGAGATGCTCGATTGGACCGAGTCCATTTCATCCGTCATCGCCTTCGAAGGCACGGGGCGCGCCGACGATATTTTGAAGGAAGTCGTCGAGCGTGCGCGCCGCAGCGGCGCCGCACTGCCGTTCGCCTCAAGCACGGCCTACATCAATACCATTCCATTGCGAGACGAAGCGAAGCATCCAGGCGACCGCGATTTGGAGCGCCGGATCGTTTCCGCGATCCGATGGAATGCGGCCGCTATGGTCCTACGGGCAAACAAGGACTCGGGCGGGCTTGGTGGCCACATAGCCAGCTATCAGTCGGCGGCGATGCTTTACGAAACCGGATTCATGCATTTCTGGCATGCGCCGTCGGAGGATCGCGGCGGTGACTTGATCATGGTCCAGGGACATTCGTCGCCGGGAATTTACGCGCGCGCTTTTCTCGAGCGGAGGCTCGATGAGCAGCAGCTGATAAATTTCCGCCGTGATGTTGGCGGGCATGGCCTTCCGTCCTATCCGCACCCCTGGCTGATGCCCGACTTCTGGCAGTTTCCGACGGTATCGATGGGCCTCGGCCCGCTGATGGCCATCTATCAGGCGCGGTTCCTCAAATATCTCGAAGATCGCGGCATCGCAGAAACCGAAGGCCGCAAGGTCTGGGTTTTTTGCGGTGACGGCGAAATGGATGAGCCGGAAAGCCTTGGCGCCATCTCGCTCGCCGGCCGCGAAAAGCTCGACAATCTGATTTTCGTCATCAACTGCAATCTCCAGCGTCTTGATGGACCGGTGCGCGGCAA
>DATLJG010000037.1:0-1736 GCA_035538995.1 Hyphomicrobium sp.
CGATCATCCGCGTGCCGGCGCCTTCGCCGGTTTTGCCTTTGACGATGATGGTGCCTCGGCGCATTTTTTCGCCTGCGCGTGCGCCAATGTTGCCGCTGACGATGGCGATGCCGCCCAGCATGCCGAAACGGTCGCCGGGGACGAAGCCACCGGCGTTATTTCCCGCATTTCCGGAAACGTGAATGATTCCGCCTGTCGTTCCCGTCGCCAGATAATCGCCAGCGTTGCCGCGAATTTCGAGCTTGCCACGGGACATCTTGCGGCCCGCGTATGAGCCGACGTCGCCGACGATGCGGATCGTGCCGCTGTCCAGCCCGCCGCCAACGAAATCGAGCGTCGCGCCGCTTCCCTCGATCGTAAGGGTCTCGCTCGGGCTGCCGCTGATTTCGAATGCATCTCCGAGGGCGAGTCCGCCTTTGTCGATGCCGACATTGAGACGGGCGATCTCGTGCGCCGACAGTCCGGCAAGTTTGGACGGTACGATGCCGTCGAGATTGATCCGCTCAGTCGCGGGCGCCCTCAGGCGCAGCGTAAGGCCGCTCATCAGATCAATTCCTTCAGATGGTAATGATGCTGCCCGAGCTTGCCGCCGTAGTTGCCGGCAGTGATCCGCGTGACGCCGCGTTTGGCTCCGGTATCGGTGATAGATTTAAGACCTGCCCTCATGGCGTCCGCAACGGCCTTCGAGGTCAAGCCATCGATGACGATTTCGAGAACCGCTAGAGTATCGGGGCCAAGTTCACTCTTCACGGTGCCGCGCAGCGTCGGACAGAAAGCGTCGTTGGTCGAGGCGAACATGCCCGCGTACTTGGCGCCGACCTTACTGCCGGAACGCACGATGCCGCCGGGGAAGGGCGTAATGACATCATCGACCTTGGCGATGGCGTCCACCGCTTCTTCAGCCGTTTCGAGCAGTCCCGCGCGGTCGTTGCCGAGGATGAGCATGTTGCCGCCGCCGACGGCATCCGTCGTAACGCCGGTCTCTTCCTCGATGACGAATTCGCCGTCCATCACCGGCACGCGCCAGTAACGGCTCTGGCCGAGCCGCTTGGCGGTTTGGAAGCCGTCACCGAAAAAGCGCGGTGCTTTACCGAGGCCAATTGACTGCGGCGCCTTCAGACCTGCGTAGCAAGCCGAGCCGGGGCTCGTCAGCACGCACTGGCCGATACGATTGCGGATTTGCGGAACAAGGGCATCCGGCGAGAAGCCAAACATCAGGATGCGAACACCGGGCCGTCCATCGGGTGTCTCGTCCGGCGAGAGTTCGCGATCGATACCGCACTCGGCGCCGGCGCCGATCACCGAGGTACCGAAGCCCGTTGCAACGGTCGCGGCAATGCGCGCCCATTTCATGCTATCGGCGGTGATGATGATGCCGGTTCCCGACATGCCGAAAGCTTCGGCAAACGTATCGTCGATCTCGACGCCGTTGACCACTTTGCTCATGCTACGCGCGCCTTGGTCGGTTGAATGATAAGGGAGCCACGGCCGTTGCCGACGATTTCATCGTCCGACAGGCGGAAGTTTTCCATGCGTACCGTGAGGTAATTGTCGAAGTATTTCTTCAACGATTTCTCGATGCTGCGGTCGTAGTGCGGTCGCGCGACGTGGGTTGCGCCGTTGACGACCTTCACGATTCTGCCGTTGCGGACGATCACTTCGCCGTTCTTGAACAACAGCTCCGGTTTCGCGAACATCGCTTCGCGATCGGGATTGTCCTCGTAGACCGTGATGTC
>DATLJG010000038.1:0-3853 GCA_035538995.1 Hyphomicrobium sp.
GCGTTTTCAAAAGAGCTAGGTTCAGAAAACCAGACCAATGCAAACGGTGATATGCACCAAATGGGGTACCAAGTACGGCATCGACTATCTCAATCGTCTCGCCTCGATGGTGCGCAGGAACACGTCGCGCGAAACGCGCCTCATTTGTTTCACCGACGACGCCGAGGGCGCCGATCCGTGGGTGACCACCGCCCCCCTGCCGCCCATCAATTTGCCGGAACGCGAATCTTCGACGCCTTGGCGTAAGCTGTCACTTTGGCAGTATCCGCTTTTCGACCTCGAAGGGGACGTGCTTTTCCTCGACCTCGATGTCGTCATCACCGGATCGATCGATGATTTTTTCGATTACATGCCCGGCCGCTACTGCGTCGCGCAGAACTGGACCCAATTGAATGAAAGGATCGGCAATACGTCGATCTATCGGTTTCCGGTTGGAAAAATGTCGTACATTTATGACGACTTCAACGCCGACCCGGCAGCGATTCTCGCCCGCTATCGAATTGAGCAGCAATACATTTCCGACGTCACCCAGGATCAGGTGTTCTTTCCGCGCGAATGGTGCCTGAGTTTCAAGCACTCACTTCTGCCGCCCTGGCCGCTGCGATTTTTCGTGGCCCCAAAATTGCCGCCGGAAACCAAAGTCGTCGCCTTCCATGGCAAGCCCGATCCCCATGAGGCTCGCGACGGCATCTGGCCGGTAAATGCCCCCTGGAAAAGGCTTTATAAGCACGTCCGCCCAACGCCGTGGATTGCCGAGCATTGGCGTTAGCGGCGCGCCAACGCATCAAAATGGCGACAATCACGCATTTTTAGCGATACGGAAGCCTTTGGCCCGCCGTCCCGCTTGACTTACTTGCCGGATTTTTCTCAATGTCCGGCTTGGCGAGGGGGCCGGTCGAGTCATTCCTTGCCATAAACGGAACCGCAGAAGGAGTTCACCCATCCGTAGACCTATGCGACCCGAGCCTCAGAGCCGGGAAAACCAAGGGCCCCGCATCAACGATCAAATCAGGGCCCGGGAAGTCCGTCTCATCGATGAGACCGGGCAAAATGTCGGCGTCATTGCAAAATTCGATGCTCTTGCCCGTGCCGAAGAGGCGGGACTGGATCTCGTGGAGATCTCGCCGGACGCCGAACCGCCGGTATGCAAAATTCTCGACTTCGGCAAGTTCAAATTCCAGGAACAGAAGAAAGCCGCCGAAGCCCGCAAGAACCAGAAGATCGTCGAGTTGAAAGAGATCAAGATGCGCCCTGGCATCGACGATCACGACTACGATGTGAAGCTGCGCGCAATCCGGCGCTTCTTCGAAGACGGCGACAAGGTCAAGATTACGCTTCGCTTCCGCGGACGTGAGATGGCGCACTCGCAACTCGGCATGGCCGTGCTGCAGCGTGTGAAAGCCGATACCGAGGCAATCGCCAAGATTGAAAGCGAACCACGCTTCGAAGGACGCCAGATGATCATGGTCCTGGCTCCGAAATGAGCGTCCGCTACGGGGCCGCATAGTCTCCGCCAGCGACAAGCCCTCGGCACACTGAACATTTGAGACGATTGAATCGAGAGAGCCTTGCTCCGCCATGAGCAGGGCTCTAGCTTTGCGTGGCGTCACGATCGTCGTGCGGAGTGACACTATGAATGAAGATCAGTCGTTCGATTTCTCGATTTTGGATCAGCTCGGCGCCCGCTATCTCCATTTCGACGCCGGCGAAAAAGTTTTTCTCGAGGACGAAATCGGAGACGCGATGTACATGGTGCGCTCCGGCCGGATTGATGTCATCACCTACGGCATGGTCCTTGAAAACATCCGCACCGGGGGCATTTTCGGAGAAATGGCATTGATTGACGGCGGGGTGCGAAGCGCCGCCGCGATCGCCGCCGAACCGACCGAAGTCGCTGCGATCGATAAGTCGACGTTCCTCGCTATCGTCCGCAACGACCCGCAATTCGCATTGCGTGTGATGAACCTGCTCGCGATCCGGCTTCGAAGAATGAATAAGCAGATGTAAGGAACGAGAGGCGGCATACATGCCGCCACCCGTTCGTATCGATGGCAATTCGTTAGCAGCCGTGGCGAATGACGCAGCGGCGGAAGCGTGGGCCACCCCAACCCCAGCGACGGGCACACGTATGGCGCCAGCGGACGCAGCGGTTGCGCCGCCAGCGATATCCGACCTGTTGGACCTGAGACTGATTGACGTGAGATTGTTGAAGCTGCTGCAGTGGTGAAATCTGCGCAGCCTGAGATGCACTGCCGGAAACGGACAAGCCGATCGCGACAACGGATGCTGCAAGAACTGGTGCAATACGCATATGGGGTATCTCCGTATTTTTTCCACGCACGCGGAGAATGCGTGCTCAAGGATTTTCGCTGGCGGTATCTGAACAAACTCTGAATATCGTGGACGCTTGAAATCTATATTCAATCGCGGGAAAACTCTGAATTACGGAAACGGGCGTTTATCCGAACCATGCCTGATCCTCTGTTGCGGCGCGCAATCGCTAAAATGCAGACTTTGCACGAACTCAAACGGCGGCCCTTGGTGATAGTTCGTTCACGCTGGAAAGAAAGAATGTGCATGAACAATGCAGCGCAACCGCATCACGGGCGATATGGCGCAGAGCCGAAACCTCGAAGCAGTTTTATGACGGCCCAGATATACGCTTGGCGGTTAGGGACCGCATCGCGAAATGGCTAACGCGGAATTGCACGTCACAACGATAGACGTCACCGCAGTTTAATTTTCCAACGGCTGGGACAAAGACCAACGAGGGCTGTCGCATGCAATCTAAGATCGGGCATCTGTTGCGCTACACCGGCACCAACGTGATATCGACCGTCGTCGACTACACGTTGCTGCTGACGCTGACGCACTTCTTCGGCATGCCCGTCTTGCAGAGCGCATTCGCATACGCCGCCGCAGTCGTTGTGAACTATGGCCTGATGAAGAAATACGTCTTCAACGGAGACATGTCGCACAAGAGCGAGCATCGTCAGTTCATGGAATTCGTCGCCACCGGTTTTATCGGTCTGGTCCTGACAGCCGCGGTCATCTGGCTGACCGTGCACGTGATGAAACTGCCCGCCATTGAAGGCAAGACGATCGCAGTCCTTATGTGCTTCGTCATGCTGTACTTCGTGCGCCGTCACATCGTGTTCAACGAGAACCCCGAGCCCGAGCGTTCATCCGCGGCATGAGGTAGGCGAGCCGCGCAGCAGCCCGCCAAGCCAAGCGCGATCAGAAGTTCACGTGCTGAATGACATAGCTGCCTGCCGCCGCGATCAATCCGGCGATCAGCACGTAGGGCAGCAATGATATGAGGACCATCAGCAGATCGACGAAGGCTTTGAAGATCTGCTCGGCGGCACCCCAAAGCTGAAAGAAGCCTCGATACAGCACGTAGATGATGGCGACGACGGCGAGCGCCAGGACTGCGATTTTCCAAATCGGCAGCGCCTGCCAGTTCGACTGGAAGATCGTGACCATCTGGCCGAACGACCATTGCCAGACGAGTTCGATGAATCGGAAAATGGCAGTGATGCCCTGCTGAAGCAGATTGACGATTTGATCGATGATTTGCCGCACGCCCCACCTCCCCTCGGTGTCCGAGAACACCAGATTTCAATGCCCGGGCTTTTTTACTTGGTTCAGGCGCAATGGGCGGAGTTTTCCTAATCCGGCGAAAGAATTGCCCCGATGAGTTGCAGAAAGCACAACGTCTCGGAAGATATTGCGATTTTTCGAAGTCTTGCCTATAAACCGCCTAGAGCCGCCCGGCGAGGCATGCCGTGGCGGTTCTTATGCTTTTGAAAAACAAGCGGAAACCGCAAAAAGCACCCTTCGCAGGACCGGC
>DATLJG010000039.1:0-3273 GCA_035538995.1 Hyphomicrobium sp.
GCGGCGGCTGAAGGCGAAGCGGCCCGACGCCGATGTGGCGATCTGTTCCAATCCCGAATTCCTGCGCGAGGGATCGGCGATCCAGGACTTCACGCATCCCGACCGCGTGCTCGTCGGTTCCGACGATGCGCGTGCTCAAGAGATCATGGAGCGCCTCTATAAGCCGCTGGCGTTGCGAGGTTCGCCCGTCATGTTCGTCGAGCGCGAATCGGCTGAACTCGCGAAGTATGCGGCCAACGCCTTCCTGGCGCTCAAGATCAGCTTCATCAACGAAATTGCCGATGTGTGCGAGGCTGTCGGCGCCGACGTGCAGGAAGTTGCATCGGCCATCGGCAAGGACCGCCGCATCGGCGACAAGTTTTTGCATCCCGGCCCGGGCTACGGCGGCTCATGCTTTCCGAAAGACGTTTCGGCGCTCATCCGTACGGCACGCGAGGCACGATCGCCGGTGTCGATCATCGAGCAAGTCGAGCGCGTCAATCACGAACGCAAACTTGCAATGGCCGTGCGGATCGAAGCGGCGGCGGGCGGCTCGGTTCGAGGCAAGACGGTTGCGGTGCTTGGCGTGACGTTCAAGCCCAACACCGACGATATGCGGGATGCGCCAAGCCTGGTGATCGTGCCGATGCTGCAGGAGCGCGGCGCAACCGTGCGCGCGTGCGACCCACAGGGCCGGCGTCAGGCTGAACCGCTGCTTCCGGGCGTCGCGTGGTGCGATGGCGCCAACGAGGCTGCCGACGGCGCCGATATTCTCGTCATCCTGACGGAATGGAACGAGTTTCGCGCCCTCGACCTTGAGACGATCAAGGCGCGCATGGTTGGAAACACCATCGTCGATCTCCGCAATGTGCTAGAGCCCGACGTCGTCAGCAGCGTCGGCATCGGCTATTCCGGCGTCGGCCGGCGACGAGCGAAAACGTCATAAGAAGGTTGTACGGGCAGCAGTGTCACGATCCGCTCGATACGTGGCGGCCCCCGCACGTCGCGTTTTTGACTTTGACGGGTACGTGGTTGTAGGTGCCGCAGCCGCAGAAATGCGTGGCGAGGAGCGGTAAATTGGCGGCATTCGCGCAGATTGCCGCTTTTCCGCTCCGGCGACGACCTCGCGCAAGGTTCAGATTGCAAGCTCTCCGGCAGCGCGCAGCGTCGGGGACTTCCTTTTTATGGCAGCTACAAAAACCGCAGAGAGCGGCATTGAATTCGCTTTAGGCCGACGCGATGCCGGACTGGCCATCGGCGTTGTCGCCATTCTGACAATTCTATTCCTTCCGCTTCCCTCGTTCATGATCGACCTTGGGCTGGCGCTCTCAATTGCGCTTTCGATCGTGATCCTGATGGTGGCCCTATGGATTCAGCGGCCTCTGGAATTCTCTGCATTTCCGACGATCCTGCTGATTGCCACCTTGCTCAGGCTGTCGCTGAACGTCGCGACGACCCGGCTCATCCTTTCGCAAGGCGCCGAGGGTCCGGGAGCCGCCGGTCACGTTATCGCGGGCTTCGCTCAATTCGTAATGGGCGGCGATTTCGTCATCGGCATCATCGTCTTCATCATTCTCGTCACCGTCAATTTCGTCGTCATCACGAAGGGTGCGACGCGCATCGCCGAAGTCGGCGCGCGCTTCACCCTTGATTCGCTGCCCGGCAAGCAGATGGCGGTCGATGCCGACCTTTCGTCGGGCTCTATCGACGAAAAAGAGGCCATCCGGCGGCGCAAAGAACTCGAAGAAGAAAGCCAATTCTTCGGCGCGATGGACGGCGCCTCGAAATTCGTCCGCGGCGACGCGATCGCCGGTCTCATCATCACGGCGGTCAATATCTTCGGCGGCATTATCATTGGCGTGACGCGCCACGATCTTCCGTTCGAACATGCGTTGGACACGTTCGTAAAGCTGTCCGTTGGTGACGGCCTTGTCACGCAGATGCCGGCGTTGATCGTTTCACTGGCGGCCGGCCTGCTCGTTTCAAAAGGCGGCACGCAGGGTTCGACCGAAGGCATCATCATCAGCCAGTTCGGCAACTACCCGCGGGCGCTGATCCTTGCGGGTGGAGTCATGGGCATTCTTGCACTGGCTCCCGGCTTGCCGCTTCTCCCGTTCGCGGCTATCGGCGGGACGCTGGGGTTCATGGGCATTGGCCTGACGCGCCAGCGCGAAGCGGGCGCACGGGCGGCCGCGAACGCCAAGCCGATGCAGACGTTGTCCGCTGAGGAACAATCGCGGCAATCCATTCGCGAGCAGCTGAAAACGAACGAAATCGAGATTTGCTTCGGCAAGCAGATCTCGACGGTGCTGATGCGCCCATCGAGCGATCTGCCGCAGCGCGTCGCCAAGATGCGGCGCAAATTCGCGAAGCAGTACGGTTTCGTCGTTCCGGAAATCAAATTGGCGGAAGACCTGTCGGTTCCAACCAAGAGCTATCAGATCAAGGTGCATGGCACCGTCATCGCCAGCGCGGAATTGCGTCTCGGCGACGTTCTCGTGGTCGTCGGCGATGGCCCGAAACCCGAAACCCCAGGCGACGAGACGCGCGAACCGGCGTTCGGCATGAAAGCGATCTGGGTACCGGACATCTTCACCAACGCGCTGAAACGCGACGGCTTCGTGCCGGTGGAGAACACATCCGTGCTGCTCACGCACGTTGCCGAGGTTATTCGCAACAGCCTCGCTCAGCTTCTTTCCTATCGCGATCTGCGCGCGCTTCTCGACCGGCTTGATCCCGAATATCGCAAGCTGCTCGACGAAATCTGCCCGTCGCAGATTTCCTACTCCGGTCTCCAGGGCGTGCTGAAAATGCTTCTCGCAGAACGCATTTCGATCCGCAATTTGCATCTCATCCTCGAAGCGGTGGCGGAAATCGCGCCGTTCTCCCGCAAAGCCGAGCAGATCACCGAGCACGTGCGTATGCGTCTTGCTTCGCAAATCTGCGGCGACCTCAGCGACAACAATGTTCTGAAAGTCGTCCGTCTCGGCAACAAGTGGGAGGTCGCGTTCCATCAGGCCCTGCGGCGCGACGCCAAGGGCGAGGTCGTCGAATTTGACATCGACCCGCGCCTTATCGAGCAATTCGGCACCGATCTCGCCAATGCCGTCCAGCCGCTGATGGATTCCGGCCATCAGTTCGTTCTGGTTACGGCCGCCGAAACGCGCCCCTACGTCCACACCGTTACCGAACGGCTCTACGGCACGTTACCGGTGCTTTCGCATCTTGAAATCAGCCGCGGCGTGCAGATCCAGTCGCTCGGCGCGGTTTCATGATCGAATTCACGCACGAGAG
>DATLJG010000040.1:0-6911 GCA_035538995.1 Hyphomicrobium sp.
CAATCGAGGAAGACGAACTCGGAATAAGCCGTCTGCCAGAGAAGGAAATTGGATAGCCGCATTTCGCCCGATGTGCGGATCACCAGATCCGGATCCGGAATGCCCGAGGTATCGAGCGCGTTGGCCATGCGTTCGACATTGATCGCCGCCGGATCGAGCTTGCCCGCCGCGATTTCCTCCGCCAGCCGGCGCGCCGCTTTCGCGATTTCACCGCGCGAACCATAGTTGAAGGCGATGACGAGCGTCAGCCGGTCGTTGCCGCGCGTCAGTTCCACCGCTTCATCGATCAGTGTCATCAGCTCGCTGTCGACGTGCTGCCGCTCGCCGATGATGCGAATGCACACGCCGGCCTTGTGGAGTTCGGCAAGATCGCGCCTGATGAACCGTTTCATCAGGCCCATCAGGTCGTCCACCTCCTCGATGGGGCGCTTCCAGTTTTCCGATGAGAAACTGAAGATCGTCAGATAGGTGATCTGAAGTTCGATCGCCGTGCGCACGGCGCCACGCACCGCCTCCACACCCTGCCGGTGCCCGAGCGTGCGCGGCATGCCCCGCTCTTTCGCCCAGCGGCCGTTGCCATCCATGATGATGGCGACGTGCCGGGGTGGCGTCAGGGCAGGGGTCCCCTCATCAGAAGCCTTCTGTGCTGCCGCCACGATCGGATAACCTTTGTGATGAAGCGTCAAGAAAGGCGCGCAAAAACCGGGACTCCCTCATCGCCCCGTCTCGAACCATTATACCTTCTGAATTTCAGCCTCTTTCGTGACGAGAGTCGCGTCAACCTCCTTGATGAGCCGGTCCGTAAGCTCCTGGACCTTCTCGGAATGGCCGCGATGATCGTCCTGGCCCATTTTCCCGTCTTTTTCGAGTTTCTTCAGCAGGTCCATCGCTTCACGCCTGACGTTGCGGATGGCGACCTTCGACTGCTCTGCGTATTTGTGCGCGAGCTTCACCAGCTCGTTGCGCCGATCCGCCGTCAGCGCCGGAATAGGCAGCCGCAGAATCTGGCCGTCGATGATCGGGTTGAGACCCAGATTGGCCTCGCGAATTCCCTTGTCCACCGCCATGACGTTGCTGCGGTCCCAGACCTGAACCGAAATCATGCGGGGTTCCGGCACCGAAACCGTCGCCACCTGGTTGAGAGGCATCCTGGCGCCATAAACCGTCACCTGCACCGGGTCGAGCAGATTGGCGTGGGCACGGCCCGTGCGCAGGCCGGAAAACTCTCTCTTCAGCGCGTCGATCGAGGCGCGCATGCGCTTTTCAATTTCGTTGAGGTCGTGCGTATCCAAAGACATTCATCACCTTCCGAGCGGATTGGTCGCCACCGAGCCTCCGCGCCCATGAGGACACGCAGCGTTTGAGGTACGACGCTTGCCGCCGATTTCAGCCGGTCGTCTCGATGATCGTCTGCCGCGCCTCTCCGCGCAGCACCTTCAAGAGATTTCCCGGTTCTTCGATGGAAACCACAATTAGCGGAAGTCGGTTGTCGCGGGCAAGTGCAATGGCCGCTCCGTCCATCACCTTGAGATCTTTAGCTAAAACTTCCGAATAGCTCAAACGGTCGAAACGTACCGCGTTCCGGTCTTTCTTCGGGTCCGCCGAATAGACGCCATCGACCTGCGTCGCCTTCAAAACGGCATCGCAATTCATCTCGATGGCCCGCAGCACGGCGGCCGTATCCGTCGTGAAAAAGGGATTGCCCGTTCCGGCGGCAAACAGCACGACCTGAGACTTGGAAAGATAGGTCAGGGCTTTGGGGCGGACGTAGCTCTCGCAAACGGTCGGCATCGGGATCGCCGACAGCGTACGCGCCGCCACGCCCCTGTGATCGAGCGCATTCTGGAACGCCAGCGCGTTCATGACGGTCGCCAGCATGCCCATGTAGTCGGCGGTGGCCCGGTCCATGCCCTTGGCGGCGCCGGACAGCCCGCGAAAAATGTTGCCGCCGCCGATGACGACCGCGATCTCGGCGCCCGCCTCAACCGCTTCGGCGATATCCTGCGCCAGCCGGTCGGCAACGGACATGTCGATGCCGTAGGCCTGCTTGCCCATCAGCGCTTCGCCCGAGAGCTTCAACAGCAGCCGCTTGTATTTGAGATTTTTCCCAGATGTCGTCATGACCTGTCACTCCCTCTCCCCGTTCCTGCACTCGACGGGGAGAGGGTCGGGGTGAGGGGCGGCCCCTTGCGCCGGCGTTATCTTGCCGCCCCTCACCCTGACCCTCTCCCCATGAAGAATAGGGAGAGGGAAATTCGATCCGCACAAAAAAGCCGGCCGGTCGAACGAACCAGCCGGCTGATACCTAACGTGTCAAAGCGATTTCGCCTAGCCGCCGCTGGCCAATTTGCGGACTTCTTCGCCGAAGTCCTCTTCCTTGCGGTCGATGCCTTCACCGAGCGCATAACGCGCATAGCCCACGACCTTGATCGGTGCCCCGGCGCGGCTTTCGGCTTCTTTCATGGCCTGCGCCACGGTCTTCGTCGTGTCGTGGATGTACTGCTGCTCCAGCAGGCAGTTTTCCTTGGCGAAGGCCTTGATACCCCCGGCGATGATCTTCTCGAGCATCTCGGGCTTCTTGCCCTGGTTCTTCTCGGCCAGGATCGCCTTTTCGCGCTCGATCACGTCCGCCGGAACGGCGCCGATTTCGAGAGCCAGCGGGCTCGCCGCCGCGACGTGCATCGCCAGCATGCGGCCGATCTCGAACAGCGTCGGCTCATCGCCCGCGCTTTCGAGAGCCACGAGAACGCCGATCTTGCCGAGCCCGTCGGCGACGCGGCTGTGAACGTAATCGGCAACGACGCCTTCCTTGACCGCAATCGCGGTCGTACGGCGCAGCGTCATGTTTTCACCGATCGTCGCCACGGCTTCCTGAAGCTGCGTCTCGACGGTGTTCTTCGTGCCCGGATACGTTGCGCCGAGAAGCGCCTTGAGATCGCCCTTGGCGGCGGGAGCCAACGAAGCAATGTCGCGCACGAGCGTCTGGAACTGCTCGTTACGAGCGACGAAATCCGTCTCCGAATTGACTTCGACGACGGCGCCTTCACGACCTTTCGCGACGATGCCGATCAAGCCGTCCGCAGCGATGCGGCCGGATTTCTTGGCGGCCTTCGAAAGACCTTTCGTGCGCAGCCAATCGACGGCTGCTTCGATATCGCCGTTGGTTTCGGTCAGCGCCGTCTTGCAGTCCATCATGCCTGCGCCGGTCATGTCGCGCAGCTTTTTCACGTCTGCTGCGGTGATCGTCGTCATCCTGTCACCCATGAGGTTCGAGGCGCCGTGAGGCGCCTCATGTGTATTTGAGGACTCGCGTCCTGGCGGCAGAGGCAGCGCCTTAAACGGCGGCGGCCTCGACGAGCTTCTTGGCCTGGGCCACCCAATCTTCCTTGGCGACCTGACCCTTCAGCTTCAGCTGGCGATCGAGAGCTTCGGCGTGGTCCTTATCGAGATCCGCGATCTGCCAGAAATGGTAGACACCGGCGTCAGCAAGGCGCTGCTCGAGTTTCGGCGTGATCCCCGTGATGCGCTTCAGATCGTCGGCCTCGCCGCGCGGCGCTTCGATGCCCTTGAACGTAACCTTCGGCAAATCTTCAGCCGGCGGCGTTTCCGAAGCACCGACGTCAACGCCGGCAGAACCCTGCGACCGCTCCAGACCGTCGAGCGCGGCACGCGCCATCAGATCGCAATAGAGGGTAATTGCGCGGCCGGCGTCGTCGTTGCCCGGAACCGGGAAATCGATGCCGTCCGGATCGCAGTTCGTATCGACGATCGCAACGATCGGGATGTTGAGCTTGCGCGCTTCCTGAATCGCGATCGCTTCCTTGTTCGTATCGATCACGACAAGAAGATCGGGCGTGCCGCCCATGTCCTTGATGCCGCCGAGCGACTGATTGAGCTTGTCGCGTTCGCGCGTCAGGGTCAGCACTTCTTTCTTCGTACGGCCCTGCGGATCGGCGAGAATATCATCGAGCTGGCGCAAACGGCGGATCGACTGGGACACCGTTTTCCAGTTCGTCAGCGTGCCGCCGAGCCAGCGATGATTGATGAAGTACTGCGCGCTGCGCTTTGCTGCGTCCGCGATACCATCGGAAGCCTGCCGCTTCGTCGCCACGAACAGCACGCGGCCGCCGCCGGCAACCGTATCGGAAACCTTGAGCAGAGCCTGATGCAGCATCGGCACCGTCTGCGTCAGATCGAGAATATGGATCTTGTTGCGGGCCCCGTAGATGAACGGCGCCATCTTGGGATTCCAACGGTGGGATTGGTGGCCGAAGTGAACGCCAGCTTCCAACAGCTGACGCATATTAAAGGCGGGAAGCGCCATGAAATGATCCTTTTCCGGTTAGACCTCCGCGAGACTGAGAAGAGATTTGTGAGCACCATCAGGGGCTTACATTTCTCCACCGGAGCGCGATACGGGGCTTTTCATCCGAATTGCGCTAATGTCTCGCGTGTGAGATGGCGGCTATATACGGGCGATTGTGGAATTGCGCAAGGCACACCTGCCCTTATCGCCCGCGGCAATGGCGCCTCGAGTTGGAGATACGCCCCGGAGCACGCCCGCAGATAAAAAGAAACGCCGATACCTCGGGCGGATATCGGCGTGTCCTTGATCTTCGGATATTGGGCGTCGTGGATCAGTCCCGGCGTGAAGACCGGTATCGCGGCGTTACTTGCCGCACTTCGCGTCGAGCGCGTCGATCCCGGCGTCCATGGCTTTAGCTTCAGGCGTGCCGTCGGCGGAGTCCTGACCGGCATCCCAGGCATTTTCGAAATCTTCGCCGAGCGTCTTGAAGTAACCGTCGATCTCATCGCCGGCAGCTTCGGCTTTCTTTTCGTCCTCGCCGACTTCGTCCATCTTTTTCGACATGGCGCAATAGGCTTTGACCTTCGCCGGATCGGAAGCGACAGCTTCAAGACTCTTCTTGATGTCCGCGGCGCTCATCTTCACTTCCTGCTTCGCGTCCTGTGCGTGGACGGCGGGCGCAAGAAGCAGAGCAGCAATCAGAGCGGGGTAGAATTTCGACATATTTTGCCTCGTTTTCGACTGGCTCAGGGGGGCGAGAAATACACGCTAACTGGGTCATAAGAAGGCAGCGCCGCAGCGCCGCCTTCCGATTTCAATTAGCGAAAGCGATTAGCGCCAGAAGCAGTGGCGATGACCGTGGCGATAGCGGCAAACCCACTTCTTTTTGTGCCAGCGGTGATGACGCTTATAATGCCGCTTATTATAGTGCTTCTTGTAATAGACGTGCTCGGCAACGGTCGTGTCAGCATGCGTGCTGATGCCGTTGAGGCCGACGCTTGCGACACCGGCACTGGCCGTAGTCGCAGCACCGAAGGCGAGAGCTGCGAACGCTGCAGCGGCGATCAAACTTTTTTTCATTAGGGGCTCCTATCTGGCGTAGGACGCGCTTTCACACGTCTGAACCCCTAACGATTAGCCGATAAAAAAGCCGTCGTTGATGACGCAAAATTTTTCAGCGCCACGAGTGTAACATATTTGTCTATATCGACTGCGTTATAGCTCGACGACTTCCGCAACTATTGCGAGTGATGCGAATCGCCCCGCCTCCTGCGGAGAAACATCGTATCGGCCCGGCAAAACAAATTCCATTTCGTATCCGTGCTCGATCAACGGCAAAACGATACGCACTTCTCCGCCCTTCGAAACGGGTTTCAAGCGTCCGCTGATCTCCGGCAATCGCTCGACGCCGGACCCCGCGCATTGGCGATGATCGAGCACGAGCTTGAGATTGCGCGGCACGCCTGCCGCCGCCTTGTCGAGCGCCTCGATCGACTGCACGCGCATCTTCAGCGTATCGCCGTCACGCTCGGCTTCGACCGACACGATCACCGGCGTGCCGGGTTCCAACAGGTCACGACAGACGGCAAGCGTGTCTGAAAAAATCACGGCCTCGAATTGCCCGGTCGCGTCGGAAAACATCGCGAAGGCGAATTTGTTGCCTTTCTGCGAACGCCGCTCGCGCGCCGCGATGACGACGCCCGCTAAGCGACCCGCGGTTGCGCCCCGCTGCGTGAGAATTTCGAACTCGCTGAATTTTCTGACGCCGAGTTTTGAAAGCACACCGTCATATTGATCGAGGGGATGCCCCGAGAGATAAAAGCCGATGGCTTCGAATTCGGCCGATAGCCTGTCCATCGGCGTCCAGCCATCGACGGACCGCAGGACGAGTTCCGCGGGCTTCCCCCCGGAGCCGAAAAGATCGGTCATGCCTTGAGCCTCGTTGGCCGATCGCCGCTGCGCCGATGCCAGGATCGTATCGGCGTTGGCCGTAACGATCGCCCGATTGTCGTTGAACGTATCGAACGCGCCGCCTTTCGCCAGCGTCTCGATCGCGCGCCTGTTGAACGCCTTCGCATCGACACGCGCCGCGAAATCCGCGAGCGACGCAAAAGGCCCGCCGCTGTTGCGCTCGTTGACGACCGACTCGACAGCGCCCGCGCCGATATTCTTCAAGGCCGCCAGCGAATAGCGGATCGCGCCGAGTTGACCGTCGTCATTCGGACGCTCGACTCCAAAATCGACGCCCGATTGATTGACGCACGGCGGCAGCATCCGAATTCCCGACTTGCGCGCTTCCGACGCAAACATCGCCAGCTTGTCGGTATTCCCCATATCGAGCGTCATCGACGCCGCGAAGAACTCCTCGCGGAAGTTCGCCTTCAAATAGGCCGTGTGATAGCTGACCAGCGCGTACGCCGCCGCGTGCGATTTGTTGAAGCCGTACCCGGCAAACTTATCGACAAGCTCGAAGATATGGCTCGCCTCTTCGTTCTTGACGCCCTTCTCGACGGCGCCCTCGACGAAGCGCGCCTGCTGCTTCGCCATTTCGGCCTTGTCTTTCTTACCCATCGCTCGACGCAGCATGTCGGCCTGGCCCAGCGTA
>DATLJG010000041.1:0-27569 GCA_035538995.1 Hyphomicrobium sp.
GCAACCGCGCTCTGGCTGTTCTCGCCGGAATGGCCGGAACTGGTGCATCCCTTCGCATCGGCCATCGACAGCGAACTGCCGGTGCCGCCATCGTCCGTGCATTTGATGCTGCGCTATAAGCCGAGTTGGGTTCAGCCGAACATCGGTGCCGACGATGCGGTGTTCGATCTTTATCCGGATCAATCGATTGAAGATTGGCATCGAAGCCGCGGGCTATGGGTCGATTAGCCGGAAGCCCGGCGATATCAATCTATTGCAGCTCATTGCCCTCGAATGCCGCACATTCGATGAGGGAACACTTCCACATGCCAGCGGTTTGCCCCGTGTCTCAGAGTCAACACGGAGGCATGCCGTGCCGAAAATATCGAACGCGAAAATCCTCATTCTTGCGACTGACGGTTTCGAGCAATCGGAGCTTGAGGTTCCTCGCGAAAAATTGAAATCCGTCGCGCAGTTGGTGCACGTCGCGGCTCCAAAGGAGCGCAAGCAGAAAGACGCGATCATTGGCTGGCAGAAGCACGACTGGGGCAAGCCGGTGAAGGTTGACGTCGAACTCGCGGACGTCTCGACGTCGCTTTATGACGCGCTGGTGCTGCCGGGCGGGCAGATGAACCCGGATACGCTGCGCATCAATCCCGACGCGCTGAAGCTGATCAAAGCGTTTGTCAACGAAGGCAAGGTTGTCGCCGCCATCTGCCATGCGCCCTGGCTGCTGATTGAAGCGAATGCCATTCGCGGACGCAAGGCGACGTCTTACCAGTCGATCAAAACAGATGTCATAAATGCCGGCGCCCAATGGGTCGATGAAGCCGTCGTGACGGATCAAGGCATCATCACGAGCCGCAACCCTGGCGACCTCGACGCATTCGTCGCGAAAATTATCGAGGAAGTCGAGGAAGGCAAGCACGAGCGCGCGGTGCTCGCGGCCTAGGATCGTGGGACGAATTTAGTGACAAGGCGCACGCCGCGAACAAGCGTGCGCCTTGCCTTGAATCGCATCAGTTCAAAGTCGTCCCGGAATGCCTGTGATAGGTGAGCATCAGCATCGCCATCAGAATTGCCGAGAATGCCCCCGCGAGTGCTCCGAGCAGCGGGGTGATGATATTCCCGTCCAATATGAGATGGATGTCGTGCGCCGCCAGACTTCCGGCAACAGAGGCAATGGCGGCGTAGGTCACGACGAGGACCGGAATGCGGGACTCGTCTGGTCCCCGGCCGGCGCCGAGAAATACAATTTTATAGCGTGCGATGCTGGCGATGATGGTCGCCACGAACCCTGCCACGATCGCGACGACGCGGGGGCCGAGTCCGCTGTCCTGAAGAACGAGGGCAACGATCGCTCCGATCACCCCAGCCACGAGAATCAGTATGAGAAGGCTCGCTGATACTGACCCGCCCTGTTTGACTGCCATGCAATTCCTCCAACATCATTTCTTCAATTTCACTTATCGACATATCTGGTATCCCGCGCGCTTCCCGCGAGCGTCAAGTCCCGACGTCTGTCGGTAAACGGAAATGCACTTGCTGTTTCAGAGGTTTTCCTCGGGCTGGACGCCGTGGTCCATCCATCGGCACGATCTCATGCCGTCCGAGTTTGCCTTCGCGGGGCATCGAGCGTGACCTGGATATCGCGAAGGATAAGCAGCAATGTATAGCGCACGGCTTCATCGACGGAGGAAAAGGCGCGTTCGGTTTGGGTCAGGTCCGCGGACGTCCAAACGAGATCGCCGCCCGGAGCCGTACGCCAGCTGCCGAAATAGTCCTGCCCCTTCAGCATTGTGACGCCGGTGCCGGCCAGGCCTTCGCGCGCCTTGAAGCCACACAGACCCACTTCGGGAATATCCAGTAGCTGCCGCAGCAGCTCGCTGTCTGGCCTCGCGCAATTCATAGCGTCGTCGCGATCCGCATTTGAAACGGCGTTATGTGCAGCTCAATCCGGCCGCCTAATCCGAGCGCAAAAGTAATATCGCGTGTTTGGAATATAAGTCACGGCAAGACGCTGGCTGTTCGACTACGTGCGAATTTTAAGGAGACGAACGTTAAGGGGTCTTTAAGATTTTAATCAGTGGTGACACCATTACCCACGGATTGGCGCAAAATCAGCAAGCGAGAGGGAAAACATCGGTGGGAAGCATATCAGGCCTTGGTGCGCGATGAAGACGGGTTGGATCGATCTGCTTTGCCGCGCATTCGGCCTTCAGCGCGCCGATACCCCTCCGGATCGGGATGGAGGGGGGCCGCGCCGCGTCCTGCTGATGCGGCACGCCGAAAAGACCGGCGATCCCGACGACATCCATCTTTCCGACGCAGGAATGATGCGCGCCAGGAGGCTGGCCCGTTATATTCCGGATAACTTCGGAAAGCCTGACTTCATTTTTGCGGCGGCACGTTCAAAGCACTCGATCCGTTCCATCGAAACGGTGCAGCCGCTTGCGAACGCGCTCGGGCTAGAAGTCCAGGACGATATCGAGGACAAGGATTTCGAAGAACTCGTCAGCGAACTGTTCTCGAATTCCGAGTATCTGGCCAAGACGATTTTAATCTGCTGGCATCACGGGAAACTTCCTGAGATCGCGGCGCTGCTCGGTGCGCCGGACAGAAGTTATCCCGATCCGTGGCCGGAGAACGTTTTCAACGTCATCATTGATTTGGGTTACGGGGTCGATTCAAGCCGGCCGCCCACTGCTGCGCAGGTTATCGAACCCTTTTAACTGCGGAACGTCCGTTTCGCAGCCGCATCAGCACTTTTTCAAGTCGGCCGCGAGTTCGCGGAACACGTCCGAGTTCTGCGGCATGACTTTCACCGACTGGGCACATCCTTGTCCGGCGACGGCCATGTGGGCCGCAAAAAACTGCCCGGAAAGCTCGACGTCAAATCCCGTCGGCGTGACGACGCCCGCGACAGTGCCGCCGATGTCGTTGATCTTATCCTTCCAGGCGCCGGTGAGCTTTTCGCCCTGCACCGTCAGATCGGTTGCGGCGTGGAGCTTGAAGTTGGTGGCGCCATCCTCGCAGCGCAGGTTCTGGCGCATGCCGGGCGCATCGCGGCGGGGAATGTATGTCACAATACATTTGAAACTCGATGCCGGACCCGAATCCGAGATCATCGTCGCCATGCCGACCCAGCGGCCGGCCAGTCCAGCCAACGGATCAATCGGCGCCGCCGCCTGATTTTGGGTTGCTGCTACGCTCGAAATGGTGGCAACCGCCAGATAGATGGCGACACGACACGACTGACGCATGACTCTTCACTCCCTCAGAAGTCGTCCGACCACTGCGGCGCCCCGCGCACAGCCCGGGCTCGATCCGAATTTTGAAACACCCCGTCGCTGGAGATCTGCGACGCGCAATTGGCGCCACAATCAGCGATGGCAATACCGTGCCTGTTGATCGCGACTGTTTCTGGGCTGCAATTGGGAAACTCGCAGGCCCTCGGGACCGAAGGCCGCCTTAATTTCCACCCTGGCGTGCCGGCATGACGCCGGAGAGATTGCGCGCAGAATGTCCCCGGGATAGCCCCCCTTGCGAGCAGATGCAGGTCTGGCATAAGCCCTGGTTGGTCGCCCGTTCGTGGCGATTTGCGGATGCCTTGAGCTTCCAACTGTCGTCGCGCGGCAACACTTACGTGCGACTGCGTCGAGTTCGCCCATATGGCTCGCAAAATCGCAAACGGCAGACGATAATATATGTCATCCAACGAAACGCAGGGGGAGGAACGGCTTCGTGTTTCGCCAGCAGCGATTTTTTGTTTGTCTTCGCACGGCCGCCGCAGCAGCGGCGGTGATCACCTCTGCATCGTTCGTCGCGCCAGTCGCGAGCGCTGCAGACGGCGCATTCCATGAGCTTGCAGGGACGTGGAGCGGTTCCGGCGTCGCCAAATTCGATGGCGGCAAAAAGGAAAGCCTGCGTTGCAAAGGCTATTATACCAATAGCGCCGGCCCACACAGTCTTGGCATTTCCATCCGCTGCGCGAACGCATCGGCGAAGGTCGAGCTACGCGCCAACCTTGTCGATTCCGGCGGCAACGTCTCGGGCACTTGGGAGGAGCGCACCTATAACCAGTCCGGTTCGGTGACGGGGCGCGCATCGGCGAACAAGCTCAACCTTTCCATCAGCGGCGGCATCACGGGATCGATGCTGGTTACGGTCAACCAGCGGACGCATTCGGTTGCTGTTTTGACGAGCGGGCCGTCGTTGAAGGGCATCAACATTTCAATGTCGCGTTGAGACTCGCCGGATCATCGGCAGAAACCGGGCTAACCAGAGGATCAAACGATCATGCGCTCGCAAGTCTTGGCTACGGTTCCTGTCGTTGCCGCCCTTTTGGCGACAATGGCCGCGTCTCCGGCTGACGCACATGTTCGCCGCCTGCGTTCGCACTACGCCCCCGGCGAAGTGATCGTCGCGCATAGCCATTACGGCAACGGCAGCATCCAAAGCGTCGTCCGGCCGGGCAGGGAAGGTTGGCAGGTTCAATTGCCGGGCGGCGGTTGGGTTGGTTGCCGGAGAAGCTGCGAGGAAACGCTGCGTGTTCAGACCGTCGACATTTTCGGCGACGGCGACAACTCCCTGGCGGGCGGCGGCTATGGCACGCTCAGCCGCGAGTGCGGTATTTTCGGATGCCTGAGCTGGGGATTTTCCTTTTAGCTCTCGCCGCACTCAAACCAAAAATGGATTGGTTTGACGCTCCGGGCCGAACTGACCCGGCGGCCCGTGCCCGCATATAAATGCGATATCGTCACCGAGTGGCAAAAGCTTCGTCTTGATCGACGAAATCAGCGACTCATGATCGCCGTAGGGGAAATCCGTACGGCCGATCGAACCGCGAAACAGGACGTCACCGACCAGCGCAAATCGCTGGCTCGGATCGAAGAACACGACCGATCCGGGTGAGTGTCCGGGGCAATGAAAGATCTCTAACGTGTGGCCGGCGACGGTGACGCGATCGCCTTCTTCGAGCCACCGGTCGGGCGTGACGTTGCGCACGCCGGGAATGCCGTACTGCTCCCCCTGCTTCTGTAGATTGTCGAGCAGGATGATGTCCGCCTTGTGCGGGCCTTCGATCTTGACGCCGAGCCGGTCGCGAAGATCGGCGGCTCCGCCCGCGTGATCGATATGGCCGTGGGTCAGCAAGATTTTCTCGACCGATATGCCGGTCTCTTCGATGGCGCGTTCGATGCGGTCAAGATCGCCGCCCGGATCAACGACGGCGCCGATCTTCGACGCTTCTTCCCAAATCAGCGTGCAATTCTGCTCGAACGGCGTGACCTGCACGATCGCGGCCTTGAGAGGGGATTGAGGCGTCGCATCACTCATATCGAAGGCGTCCTGTGAATTTCGAGAATTGTTTACGGCATTCCAATGCCGAACGAAAAGCCGCGACGTTGCCGCTCGTGGTCGAGCGCGCGACGGCAGAAATTTGCGCGGTCAAATTCTACTGCGTTCTGAACCTTGTACAGCAAAAAAGCTTTTGTGACCCCAACGGCACACGCTAGCCGACGTTCAGTAGACGTCGGCATTTGTGCGATGCCGAATCAGACTAATGCTCCGTTAACGGAGATGACGCTCCGTGGGGAGATCCTGCGATGACACGGAACGCTTCTGTATTGACGGTTGCTTCCTTGGCGGCACTGACTTTGGCATCCGCACAAGCCTCCGCCGACGAATGGCAAGGTTTTTCCGTCGGCATCGGCGGCGGATACGGAATGACCAAAAACGATTTGAACATCGGCAGCGCGCCGACAATTCCAGACGTCAATGCGAATGTCGGAATCAATGGTCTGGGAGGCGATGGCGGTTTCTTGACGCTCAGCGCCGGCTACGACCATAGATTTTTTGGGCCGTGGATTATCGGCGCTTTCATCGATTACGATTTTTCCGACATCGACACCCACCTTGGCGTCGACAGCCGGATCGCGGCTTTCAACTTCAGCACGGACTTCCAAATTGAAAATCAGCTCTCCGTCGGCGGACGTCTGGGCTATCTGGTCGCGCCGAGCACACTGTTCTTCTCGACCTTTGGCTACGCCCACGCTGAAACCAGCAATCTCACTGCGAACATTTCGTTAGGGAGCCAATCGGGCGGCGGCACGCTCGGTAGCGTCGGCAGCTTCAATGGATATTTCCTGGGCGGCGGCGTCGAGACGATGATCTCCAATGGCTTCAGCCTCAAGGCTGAATATCGCTACACGTCGCTGCAGGCCGAGACGCTCGATATTTCACAGGAATCCGGACTGAGCGAGGTCATTACCGGATCGATCAAGCCGCAAATCCAAACGGGTCGGATATCGCTGAACTATCGCTTCGGCGACGGCAAGACGGAAGCTCCGGATAATTCGATACCGCCCATCACCAGCAGCTGGACAAGTCCCTATTTCGGTGTCGGCGCGGGGTACGGTATCGCCAACAACGATCTCAACTTGAGCGACCGGCCAACGCAGGGTTCGATATTCGATGTCGGCATTCCGCTCGGACATGACGGCGGCTTCCTGTCGGCAACGGTCGGCTATGACTATCAGATCAGCCCGAGGTTTGTGATCGGTGCATTTGGTGATGCCGACTACTCGCATCTTCGCCAAGGAAACAGCCTTTCTCTCTCGCTCGGCGACCTCGACATCAACGGCGGGACCAGCACCGAATTCAAAAATTTGCTGATGGTCGGTGGACGTCTCGGCTATCTGATGTGGCCGGATACGATGCTCTTCGTCAGCGGCGGATATGCGAACGTCGAGGCTGATGCGACACACCTGAGCGGCGGAGCCAGTGTGGATGGGATCCCTCTCGGAGGGATTTCCGGGACCCTGATCGGCGACAAGAATCTGAGCGGCGGGTTCATCGGTGGCGGTATTGAAACGCGATTGACCGACACGCTCTCCCTGAAGGCAGAATATCGATACATCGACCTCGGCAAGGAATCTGTCACGCTCCTGCCCTACGACCTGCCGGAAATAAACCAGCTCGTCTCGACCACGTTCGATCCGGACATCCAGATGGGACGTCTGTCGATCAACTATCGCTTCGGCGGCCCCTCCTCTACCGAGGCCGTACCGCTGAAGTAGTTTCTCCGAAAACAAGCGCAGAGCGCGGTGCAGAAACACGACAGGGGCCATCATGGCCCCTGAGCGCGTGGTCAAACTGGAAAAGCTGCTTATGCCGCTTCCGAACCCTCATGGCCGGGATCGCGCAGCACGTAGCCACGGCCCCAAACCGTTTCGATGTAGTGCTTGCCGCCCGTTGCCGCCTGCAACTTCTTGCGGAGCTTGCAAATGAACACGTCGATGATCTTCAGCTCCGGTTCATCCATGCCGCCGTAAAGATGATTCAGGAACATCTCTTTCGTCAGCGTCGTGCCTTTGCGCAGCGAAAGCAGCTCAAGCATCTGATATTCTTTGCCCGTCAGATGGACGCGCTGGCCGTTAACGTCGACGGTCTTGGTATCGAGGTTGACGCGCAGGTCACCGGTTTCGATGATCGACTGAGCGTGCCCCTTGGAGCGGCGAACGATGGCCTGGATGCGTGCGACGAGCTCATCCTTGTGGAACGGCTTCGTCATATAGTCGTCGGCGCCGAAGCCGAGGCCGCGAACCTTGTCGTCGATGCCGGCGAGGCCGGAAAGGATCAGAATCGGTGTCGCAACCTTCGAGACGCGGAGCGTCTTCAAGACTTCGTATCCGCTCATGTCCGGAAGATTGAGATCGAGAAGTATAATATCGTAATCGTACAGTTTACCGAGATCGACGCCCTCTTCGCCAAGGTCGGTCGTGTAAACGTTAAAACCTTCAGATTGAAGCATCAGCTCGATGCTTTGCGCCGTGGCGCTGTCGTCTTCTATGAGTAGAACCCTCATGACCGTTCCTCTGGTGCCCTAATCCAATGACTCCGCGCCATGTCTGCTCTTCGCCCAAAGAAACGCGTAACAGTTCGAGCTAAGCGATCGTTAGGAAGTTAGCGACGAGAGGTTAACAAACCCTAATTCTGTGTTAGCCATTCGCGATTGGATTCACATTGCTGCAACCATAATGCAGCCGCGTGGCCCAAGCGCTCGGCCTTCACAAGACGAGCATGATCCTTCGCTCGGGGCAAAGTCAGCCCGTCCGCGCCGAAACCGGCCCGTGAAGATGTGAAAAATTAGAACTGCGCCCCTCTCGACCGCCGACAGATCCCCCGCGGAACATGCCTTCAGGGCGCCCACCCTGCCGACCTGCCCCTCGATCGCGTTGCGACCTGCATTCGGTTCGAATCAAAGAGCTAACAGAATTCGCACATCGACCCTAGAGCGTTGGGGCTGAAATTTGCTCCTTAACGGCACGATATGTCAGAAAAGGTTACGCGTTGCTTTACCGCAACTTAAGTGCAACGTGCTATAGCTAGTATTGAAGTAGCAACGAGGCCCTGCAACACGGTTAATCGACAGCCGTTAACGTCGATCTTCATGTTGCTACGGCTGCGACATCTGACCATGCAAGTGGCACGATTCTTGATTGAGATTATTCATTAAGACGCCACGCCGTTCGAGTGAGTTTGGGGTATCGGACAATGAAGTCACGTGAAACCGCCCTGCGCCTGAAGCGCCGCGAGGTGGAGGAAAAATCGAGGAAAGTCGAAGATCTGGAACGGATTATCCGTGAGTTCGACCAGATGGCTTCAGACCTCGAACGCCAGATCCAGCTCGAAGAAGACCGTACCGGCGTCCGGGACCGGGCGCACTTCTCCTATTCGACGTTTGCCAAGGCCGCCGCGCAACGCCGCGACAATCTCCGGCAATCGACCGAAGGCTTTCGTGAAAAGCTCGCCGCGGCGGTCCGCGAGCGGGACGACACGGTGGAACAATTTTCCAGGGCATCTCAGCAGGCTGACGGCCGCGAGGATCCTCGTGGAGGCCGCCGCGACCGGCCGTTTGGGTTGACCGCCCTGCGCTAATTGTGGACGCAGGCGCGCCAGCCTGGCGCTACGATGCGCCCCTCCATTCTCTTTTTGACGCGGTGCTCCTCGGGGCGCCGCGTTTTTCATGTGTTAAATTTGACCCTCGTCCCCACCGGCTGATCTCGCCCCCCTTGCTCAAGTCCGGCGCGCCGGGCAAACGGGTTTTGGGAGGGGTCTTTGCGCGCGTATCGTCAGGCCGCCGTCGTGGTATCAACCGGAGCACAATGGCGTATCGTTGCACATCAAAGGTGCCGTTTGCGCTCGTCGCCGGAGTGCTGCTCTCGGGCTGTGCCGGTGGTGAGGCGCCGACTCTCAGTCTGCCGAGCATGCCGACGGTCGGCGCGATTTCGCATCCTCCAACCTCCGATCCGCTTTCCACCCCTCCGGGCGCGGTACCCTCATCGGCAATCGTCATAGATCAATCCGGCGGCGCCGGCGGATCGGCCACCGATATCTATTCGCGGCTGGCGAGCGGGGCGATGAAATGCTGGTTCGCCGTCGGCGGCCCGCTGAAGAAAGATTACGTCTACCACGCGGCCGCCGATCCTGCCTCGCGCGGCGGAAAGGCGAAGATCACCATTCACCAGCGCGATGCGACGCAACCCAACCCGCGCGGACTGAAAAGCTACACGGTCGACATTCTGCCGTCGGGCGAGAACTCCGCGACCGTCAAAACTGAAAATCTCAAAATGCCGGATGCCTTCGCCGCCGCCATGACGACCGACGTCACGCGCTGGACAAAGGGTGAGAGCGGATGCGTGCAGGCATCAGCCGTCGCCGGATGGATCCCGGGCTCGCACGAGGCGGACGCCAGCGAATCTCACACCGCGAAAACGAAGGCCAAAAAGGGCAAAACCAAAGCGAAGAGCAAATCGGCACACGCCAAGGCCGCCCGCCCCGCCCTCAAGGCGTCGGCCGGCAACTGACGGAACCGTTTCGCCAAGCGGCCGCGATTTGCGGTCCGCTCGCCTCGCTCATGGTCGCGCGGCGCTTACTCGCGATAATCCTGCAAGCGCGTCGCACGTAGACCCGGAAGGCCGTGCTTGTCGATCGAACGCTGCCACGACAAAAACTCATCGACGGTCAACGTATACCGCTCGCAAGCCTCCTCAATGCTGAGGAGACCACCGCGGACGGCAGCCACGACTTCGGCCTTGCGACGGATCACCCATCGCTTGGTATCCCGCGGGGGAAGATCGGCAACCGTGAGCGGCGACCCATCGGGTCCGATCACATAGCGCCCGCGCGCTCTCATCTGCTGTTCGGTCATGATACTCGATACACACTCTCTGACCACTGAAGGTACTTATAGCGGGTTGCCATTAAATTAGCACTAAGCCCTTGAGTGAAAAGAAGTTAAAGGGTCGTGTCAATTCAACGATTTTTGACCCTGGAGCGCGGCTTCCGGCGGAGGTCGCGTCCCAATTCGAGTCATCCTGGTAACCCTAAGCACTACTGAGCGAATACCGGGCCAGTTGCACAGGCTGCTCGCGACTTTCCTTGCAGGACACCCCCTTAATGAATTATGCATTGGGAAATCTGCCCAAGGAGGCGGACCTTCCGCCAAACATGCTAACAGTGCATTGATATAGTTAGTCCTTTTGACGGCAGCCCGTCCCGGGATATAGTTCTTGCGTTCGCGGAGCATCTGCTCGGCGCTCAATCAGCGGCTTTTATCAGTTCCGATGACCGAATTTCAGACGCCAACCGCCAATCCGAGCAGCAAGAAGCGCGTTGTCGTTGCCATGTCCGGCGGCGTCGACAGTTCGGTTGCGGCGGCGATCATGAAGCGCGCCGGGCATGACGTCATCGGCGTGACGCTTCAGCTCTATGACCACGGCAGCGCGACCGGCCGCAAAGGCAGTTGCTGCGCCGGCCAGGATATCCACGACGCCCGCCGAGTTGCAGAGGCCCTGGGTATTCCGCACTATGTTCTCGACTACGAAGCGCGGTTTGCCGCCAAGGTGATCGAGACGTTCGCCGAGAGCTATGTGGCCGGCGAGACGCCTATCCCGTGCGTCACCTGCAATAACGAAATCAAATTCCGCGATCTGCTCGATACCGCCAAGGATCTTGGTGCCGATGTCCTCGTTACCGGCCACTACGTTCAGCGGCTGGACACGGATCACGGACCGGAACTGGCCCGCGCCGTCGATACGGACCGCGATCAGAGCTATTTTCTGTTCGGGATCACAAAGGCACAGCTTGCCGCTTTGTGGTTCCCGATTGGCGGAATGCACAAATCCGAAGTGCGTGAGCTGGCCCGGTCGTTCGATCTTCCCGTGGCGGACAAGTCCGACAGCCAGGACATCTGTTTCGTGCCGACCGGGCGCTACACGGACGTCATCGAACGCTTGAAGCCGAACGCGCTCGACTCCGGCAACATCGTCCATCTGGATGGCCGCATTCTCGGGCGTCACGACGGCATCGTGCATTACACCGTCGGCCAGCGGCGCGGCATCAAGATTCCGGCGTCCGAGCCGCTCTATGTCGTGCGGCTGGACGCCAAGAAGAACGAAGTCGTGGTCGGCCCACGCGCTGCTCTGACGACGACGGGGCTGGTCCTTCGAGACGTCAACTGGCTCGGCGAACTGCCGTTCAACGAGAGTGCCGCCGAGGGGCTCGATCTCTATGTTCGGATGCGATCCTCCCAGACTCTGCGCGCTGGCGTCATTACGGCCGAACCGAACGGCGGGGCTCGTGTTGAACTTCAGGACGGCGAGGAAGGTATTGCGACCGGACAGGCGTGCGTGTTCTATGCCAGTTCGGACGCGGGGGCGCGCGTTCTTGGCGGCGGATGGATCGCAAAGACGGTGAAGGCGGCAATTCCAGCGGACTTCCGCACTGCAAGCCAGACCGTGGCCGAAGCGCGAAGATAAAAAAATTCTGTTCGCATGACACAGCGATGGAGACAGGTAGTGGGTAACAAGGGGTCGGATTTTCGACGCACGTCGACGGCACAGGCGGGCACTTCGAAGAGGCGGTTCGAACCAAAAGCTCTGCAATTGGACGAGGGCGCGGTACGCGATGCCTATCGTCGCTGGGCGCCGGTCTATGACTATACGTTCGGAGCGGTGTCGACAGCCGGGCGCCGCCATGCGGTCCAGATCATCAACTCGGGCAGCGGTCGCGTGCTCGAAGTCGGCGTCGGTACGGGGCTATCGCTTCCAGACTACAAGCAGCACCTCGACATCGTCGGTATCGATCTCGCTCCTGAGATGCTCGAAAAGGCGCGTGAGCGGGTCAAGACCGAGAGCTTGGCGCATGTCTCCGGCCTGCACGAGATGGACGCGAGCAATCTGCGCTTCGCCGACAATTCCTTCGATACCGTCGTCGCCATGTACGTGATCACGGTTGTTCCCGACCCACAGAAGGTCATGCTGGAGCTATCGCGCGTCACCAAGCCGGGCGGCGAGGTCATGCTCGTCAATCACTTCAGCCAGGAGCAGGGTGTTCGTGGCTGGGTCGAGCGGCAGATGGCGCCGTTCGCGGATCTGGTTGGCTGGCATTCGGTGTTTGACGTGTCGCGCGTCATGGTCTGCGACGACCTGAAACTGATCGACCGCAAATCGCTGCGCCCGCTCGGCATATTCACGATGATGCGCTTCCGCAAGGAAGCCTCGATGGCGGCGCATCCGGTCGCAGCGGAATAACCCGTCCAAATCGAGGTGTTTCCAGCCCGGACTGCCCGCGCCGGAGATACCCTTATTTGACGCGCAATGCGCCGTGTTGACAGGACGATACGGCGCTCCCTATAGACGGACGCTCAATGGCCGCGCGTCGGCCAGTGTGGCGGGATAGCTCAGGTGGTTAGAGCGACGGTCTCATAATCCGTAGGTCGGCGGTTCAAGTCCGCCTCCCGCTACCAACGATACCGCCGACGTTCGGCGCTCTGTTTTTCATCTCGAAGCAAAAATCGTCCGGCCCAAAGGGCGAGGCCGAGGCAACGACCTCAAGAACCAAGGTACTGCGGGCGTCTGCAAGGGACGCCGAGTTCTTGTCTCTAGGGCGCGTCTCCAAGCTGCAAGTCGAGTTGCGTATCGTCCTCCGATGAGAACTTGGAAACCGAGACACCAACGAGCCGAATGCCCGTCGTAACCGGATAAACCGTTCGCACCAGGGCGAGGCTGATCTCGTGGAGAAGATCGCAAGATGCGACAGGCCGGGACACGGTCCGGCTGCGCGTGACAATGCGAAAGTCGGCAAATTTGATTTTCACAGTAACCGTGGCGCCGAAGCTCTGGTTCTTCTCGCACCATGCCCAGACATCGTCGGCCATCTCGATGACTCCTGCCTCGATCTCGGGAGGACGATAACGATCTTCGGAGAACGTCGTTTCGCTGCCGGATGATTTGCGCGGCCGGTTTGGTTCCACCGGCCGATCGTCTTCGGCGCGCGCGATGGCGTAATACCAGGCTCCCGATTTGCCGAAATGCCGCTGAAGGAATTCGAGCGATTGCGCGCGTAAATCGGCGCCGGTGGAGATGCCAAGAGCATGCAGCTTCTCAGCCGTGACCGGCCCGATGCCATGGAATTTCTTGACGGGCAGATCGGCGATGAACTCGGCGCCACGCTGGGGCGGTATGACGAATTGGCCATTGGGCTTGCGCATGTCGGACGCAAGCTTGGCGAGAAATTTGTTATAGGACACGCCGGCCGACGCGGTGAGGCCCGTCTCAGCGAATATACACGCACGAATTTCTGCTGCGGTCTCAGATGCCGTCGAGAGACCGCGCCGGTTCTCCGTCACGTCAAGGTAGGCTTCATCGAGGGAGAGCGGTTCGATGAGGAGCGTGTAGCGCGCGAAGATCGCGCGGATTTGCTGTGAGACGGCGCGATAGACCTCGAACCGGGGCGGCACGAAGATGAGATCGGGACACTTCCGCAATGCCGTTGTCGATGGCATGGCCGAATGCACGCCGAATGCGCGCGCCTCGTAGCTGGCTGCGGCGACGACTCCGCGTTTCGCTGCATATCCGACGGCGACCGGGCTGGCGCGCAGCTTGGGATCGTCTCGTTGTTCGACGGACGCATAGAATGCGTCCATGTCGATGTGGATTATTTTGCGAGTGGCGGCTTCGACCATGAGAGGAGGTTTAGCAGCGTGCTGCCGTAAGCTCGATCCAAAACGAAAATCCGATCGACCGCATGATCAGCTCTTGTCGGAGATTATGTCCCGGAGGCGGACGGCCCCGGCACTGAGCCGCGGCCTTCCTTGATGCTCACCTTGTCGCCGTCGACGATATCGTCAGGCGCGCTCTCGATCACGCGATCTTCCGGCGCCAGCCCGGAGGCGATCTCAACCTTGCTGCCACGGTCGCGCCCGATCTTGATCGGCTTCAACAGAACACGACCGTCGGAGCCGACGATTGCGACACGCAGACCGTCCTTATCGAAAATGATGGCGCTCGACGGCACCACCAGCACGTCACGGCGATCACCGACGGTCAGACGCACAGTCGCATAGGCGCCAGGCATCAATTCTCCGGCAGCATTGTCAACGACAAGCTGCATGCGTGTCGTCCCCGAGGCGACGTCCACCGCACCGGCGGAAGCCTCGACTTTCGCCTCGTAGGTCTTGCCCGGACGTTCCGGCACGGTCAGAACCGCCGTCGTGCCGTTGGTGATCATCGGCACGTAATTTTGCGGCACGTTCACATAGAGCCGAAGCTTATGGATGTCGGCCACGACGAACATCTCGGACCCGGTAGCGCTGCCCGTATTGATCAAATTTCCAACGTCGGTGTTACGCACCGTGACGATGCCGTCGAACGGCGCGACGATACGCTTATACGTGCTGAGCGCCTTCAACCTGTCGACATTGGCCTGGGCCGACTTCACAAGCGCGTTCTTCGCCTTCAAGTCTGCCTCTTTTTCGTCGGCGGCCTGGTGCGTAACGTAACTCTTCGGCAGCAGCGCCTGATAGCGACTATTCGTGACTTTGGCCAAGGCAGCGTTGGCCATCGCATTGTTGAGTTCCGACTGAGCTTGAAAGAGCTGCTGATCGAGATCGGGCGCATCGATTTCAGCGAGCAAATCGCCCGCCTTGACGCGCGTGCCGATGTCCACATTACGGGTCGAGACATAGCCACTGACACGCGCGAAAATCGCCGCCTGAGAATAGGCGTCGAGGCGCCCGGGAAGCTCAAGCTCGCTCATGCTCTTCTGCACGCTCGGCATCGAGACGGAGACCACGGGCACTGCGCGCTCATATGATTTTACGCGAAGCTTCGCGACGCTCTGCTCGCGGCTTTCAATGCCGACAAAAGCAACGAAGACCGCCACGCCGATGAACAGGACCGCCGCCAGCGGCATCGTCCAACGCGAGCGAGCCTGCGGCTCCTTGGGCGAGTCAGACGGCATGATATTCTCCTGCAATGGGATCTTCCGGCGACGTTTCTGCTTTGCGCCGATGCATCAGACTGAAGACCGCGGGAACGACAAAGAGCGTCGCGACGGTCGCGAAAAGAAGGCCGCCGATGACGGCGCGGCCGAGAGGCGCATTTTGCTCGCCGCCCTCGCCCAGGCCCAGCGCCATCGGAGCCATGCCGATCATCATCGCCAGCGCTGTCATCAATACGGGGCGAATTCGGACATAGCCGGCCTCAAGCGCGGCCTGGATGGGATCCCCATGCTCCGTCAAGCGCTCGCGCGCAAAACTAATCACCAGAACCGCATTGGCTGTCGCCACCCCCATGCACATGATTGCCCCGGTGAGGGCCGGCACGGAAAGCGTCGTTCCACTGACGAACAGCATCCAGATGATGCCCGCTAAAGCCGCAGGAAGGGCCATAATGATGACGATGGGATCGGTCCACGACTGAAAATTGACGACAATCAGAAGATATATGAGCACGATCGCCCCAAGCAGGCCAAAGACCATCCCGGAATAGGCGTTGTTCATCGTTCGCACCTGTCCGAGAAGCTCGACCGTCGCCCCCTTGGGCAAATCCGCCTTGGCGCTATCGACAATTTTTTGAATATCGGCTGCAACGGCGCCCAGGTCCCGCCCCTCCGTGGTCGTCAGGATCTGCACCATGGGCTGGATGTTATACTGCGATACGACAGCATTAGACGTCGTTCGCTTCAAACTTGCGACGCCGCCGAGAATTTGCGGTGCGACGGTCGAGACCGTCGATGTGATAGGCAAATTCTGCAGGGCCGCCAGGCTATCGAGCGCATACTGCGGTGTTTGAAAAACGATCGGATAGGACACGCCGTTTTTGGGGTTCAGCCAATAGGTCGGCGAGGCTTGGCCCGAACCCGACAGGCTCGTGCCCAGACTGTTTGTGACATCACGTTCGGTGACACCCACGTATTGAGCGCGCGAACGATCGACATCCACGTCAAACCCTGGATTGTCGCGCGACTGTTGAATCCGCGCATCGGCCACGCCCGGGATGAGACGGATCTTCCGCAAGAGCTTGTTGGCGTAATCAAAATTCGCCGTGAGGTTCGATCCCCTGATCTGAAGATCGATCGGCGTCGGCGCGCCGAAATTCAAGATCTGACTGACGATATCGGCGGGCAAGAACGAAAACGTCACGCCAGGAAAACGCTTCGGCAATTCATCGCGTAGTTGTTCAACATAACCTTGGGTAGGCCGATGTCCGTGCTTCAGCGCAATTTGAATGTCGCCGTCTTGAGGACCGATCATACCGGTGTTGTTGTACGATGTGTTGATACCGCTAACCGGCATGCCGACGTTATCGACCATCGCATCAAGATCTTCCGGCGCGATGATTTCGCGTATGGCGTCCTGAATTTGCGCAAACTTCCGCGCGCTTTCCTCGATCCGCGTTCCGATCTCAAGACGCGCGTGCATCAAAATTTGCCCTCCGTCCACCGCAGGAAAGAAATTCCGGCCGAGATACGGGACGAGGTAGAAAGACGAGAGGATGAACGCGAACGAGAAAACGAGAAAGACGGCGCGATGCGTCAAGGCACGCTGCAACAGATCTCGATAAGCCGACCGCATGGTTTCGAATGCATGCTCGAATCGCCGCTGAAAACGAACGAAGGGATTGCGCGTCGGCTTTTGATGTTCGCCCGGCCGATGCGGCTGCAAAAAAAACTTCGCCATGGTCGGCACCAGGGTGCGCGAGAGAATGAACGAAGCGACCATCGCGAAAACAACGGCCTCGGCCATCGGCACGAAGAGAAACTTCGCGACGCCTTCCAGGAAAAACATCGGCACGAACACAATGCAGATGCACAGCATGGAAACGAATGCCGGCGTGGCGATCTGATCCGCACCATCCAGGATGGCCGTCTCGACATCCTTGCCTTGTTCGAGATGATAATTGATATTTTCGATCGTCACGGTCGCTTCGTCGACCAGAATACCGACGGCGAGCGCCAAGCCGCCAAGCGTCATGATGTTCAACGTCTCGCCAAGCGCCGACAAAGCGGCGACCGAAGACAGGACGGCCAGCGGAATGGACGTGGCGATAATCAGCGTCGATCTGAAGCTTCCGAGAAACAGCAGGATCATGACGCTCGTCAGCGCCGCAGCAAGAATGCCTTCGTGAATGACGTTCTGGACTGCGCCACGAACGAATATCGATTGATCGCCGAGGAACGAGATCGTCAGCGCATCGGGCAAGCTCGGCTTGATTTCTTCAACCTTTTTCTTGACCCCCTCGATAATCTCAGGCGTCGAAATCGGACCGCTCTTCAGCACCGACAGAAGCACCGAGCGAGAGCCGTTGACGTGCACAATGTTCTGCTGCGGAGGATTGCCGTCATGAACATGAGCGACATCCTTGATATAGACCATGCCGCCGTTGACGGCCTTGATCGGTAGATCGCCGAGCGCCTCCAAGTCCGAGGGGGCGTTGTTCAACTGCATCGTATATTCGGTGGCGCCAATCTTTTGCGTCCCGACTGGATTGATGAGATTTTGAGCGTCAAAGGCATCGGCGACGTCCTGGGCGGATAGCCCTTTCGCATGCAGCGCGGCGGAGTCGAGGTCGATCTGAATCTGTCGCGTCTTGCCTCCGTACGGATAAGGGATGGCGACGCCAGGAACGGTCACGAGCCGAATTCGGACCATGTTCATGCCAAGGTCTGCCAGGTTCTGTTCCGTCAACCCCTGGCCACCCAACGCCAACTGCAGAATGGGAACGGTCGATGCGTTGTAGTTGAGGATCAGCGGCGGAGTCGTTCCTGGCGGCATCTGCTTCAGCATCGTCTGAGCGATGGCCGTCACCTGCGCGTTGGCGACGCTGATGTTGACCGAGGGATGGAAGAAGATTTTGACGACACCGATGCCGTTGTAGGAATTGGCCTCGATATGTTCGATGTCATTGACGGTCGTCGTCAGCGCCCGCTGAAACGGCGTGATCATGCGCCCCGACATTCCGTCCGGCGGCATACCTTTGTACTGCCAGACCGTGGCAATGACCGGGATTCGAATTTCCGGGAAAATATCGACCGGCGTGCGGAACGCCGCCAGCCCACCACCGATCAAGATGAGGAGCGCCAGAACGATGAAGGTATACGGCTGGCGTAAGGCAATCCGAACGAGTGCGGCCATTCAGTCCAAAATCTCCGTATCGCGGGCGCTCGATTGGCGCCGCGATTTCCCCGCCCGTGAACTGGCGAAACCGGTGCAATCCGTTGCTGCACGATCAAATCAGGCAGCGACCAAAACGCACGCTTTGAAAGGCGACCCCCGTCAACGTTTCACGGAGTTCGCAGGCCGTCGCGCTCTCATCCCAAACCCCGACTGATGGAGACCTCTAGTCGATCTGTCCAATAGTTAGTAATGATGGGATTGAGCTATATTACAGATTAATAAATCGAGACGGGAAACCTCTTGGAACTCAAGCAGCTTGAGCACTTCGTCGCCGCAGCCGAGGAGCAGCATTTCACCCGGGCCGCGCGGCGGATGAATATCGTGCAGTCGGGACTTTCAGCTTCGATCCGGGCGCTGGAGAGCGAACTCGGCGCATGCCTTTTCCTGCGCACCACCCGTAGGGTCGAGCTGACGGTTGCAGGCCGCGTTCTCTATGAAAAAGCGCTTCTGTTGCTGGCAAGTGCCCGCGAGGCAAAGCTGGCGATCGCCGCCATCAGCGGTCTCGAGCGCGGCTCATTGAGCATCGGCACGTGCTCGAGCCTCAATGCCTTTTTTGATCTTTCACTGCTGCTCGGTGAATTCCACGCACAGCATCCAGGCGTCGAAATCGAGCTGTTGCACAGCAACGCTGCGGCGCTGATGGAAAAGGTCAAGAAGGGCGACATCGACGTCGTGTTTCTACCCCTCTATGAGAAAAACCGCGATATCACGACCATGCCGATAGCGGCGGACCGGCTCGTCATCGCGCATCCGATGGATGACCCTCTGCACGGCCGGGAAAACGTCACGCTGCAAGAGATCGCAGAGCGGGCATTCGTTGATTTCCAGTTGGATAAGGGGACGCGGCGCATCGTCGACCGGGCTTTTTCCGCACTCGGTCTGGTGCGCAAGACGGCGTTGGAGGTTGGCGACGTGCAAGTGCTGCTCGACCTCGTCGCGCGCGGCTTCGGAATCGCCCTCGTGCCTCATACCTTCGCGAAAGCCCGGGCAGCAATTCAATCCCTCCCGAACATCGGTATCGCCCGCCTCAGCGAGCCCGTGCTCCGCTGGGATCTTGTTGCCGCATTCAACCGCAAGGCCAGCGCCGCCCAATCTCGAAATCCGGCGGTTGCCGCCTTCACCGACATTCTAAGCAAGGTGCGCGTCGAGCGCCGTCAGTTCCTCGTCGCCAATCAGGAACCATTCCCGGCGGCGTCAAGCGATGCCTGAACATGAGGAAAGCCAGACGAGTTTCATCCAACGCGCCCCCTTTTTAGTTGACTTGGTTTCGAGAGGGGTGTGTCCAGTCCCCAATCGTCAAGTCCGATAGCTGGCTCTGCACACCCGCCAGAAAAGCTATGAATTGTTGTGCATCTTCTTTTGCCGATGCTGAGCTGAGAGGCGCCGGTTTGAAAATGCAGTTCATATCCCCGTCGTCGGAGATTTGCGTGTAGCCGAAAAAGAGATTGGCTTTGACCTTCCGCGCAAACTCAAAAAGAGACGTTGAGATGCAGATGCGCGCGCCTGGCAGGTTCTGATCGACGATAAAGTCGACATCACAGACCACGACTTTTTTGCTTCTCAAAGCGGCGAGCGCCTGTACGAAGACATCTCGCTCGCGGAGAATGTTTTGCGGCGGCGTTGAGAAATTGTAATTTTGCATCTCCGCAGGTATCACCGGAAACGCAGTTATTATCGCACTCTGCAGCCCGGCGCGATCAAGAGCGGCGCACATCGCGAACTCGCTCCGGGCATGAATGCTCGCGACGACAGACGGTGTCTGCCGCATAAGATCCAACATTTCATAGTCAGCGACGACAGTCGGCGCATATTGCGGGAAGACCCGCTTGATCGCGTGGCGCAGCCTGAAATGCCGAACGTGCTTCAGCGGAACACCATAACGATCCTCGATCGATCGCTTTGATTTGGCTCTATCGATAATTCTCCAAGCGCCGCGGAATACATCAGTGGGCGGTTTATGGAGGTTACATAGCACAAACAGCATCAGGGTTGTGCGCCGGTCAAACCGACGGAAAGCCTTGCGAAGTGTCAGCAATTTTTCCCGAAAGGTCATTTATTTTGGCTCGTACCCAGAGGCTAGGGCTTGGCCATACGCTCTGCTGCCTCGCGGTTGCTGTCAAAGCCTGCGTCTTCATGAAAACCTTCAGCCCACAGCATTTATCAGATTCCGATGTTGTGCATGGCGCCCACGGATTGATGTTTGGCTGATTGTCCGCGAAATTGAGATCCTGTGAATTCTGCTTGGGTCGGAGGGGGAGGAATGGCAAGCCAGATACGCTTCATCGAAGACGCTCAAACTGCGAAAGCCGTAATCCTCTCCGCAGAGTTCACTACTTATTCGATGGCAGACCGATATCGTGAGCTCTCGGAAAGAGCCAAGATCGACTTTTCCGCCGCGATCAAGCTGCTTGATCATTTGCCCGTCTTTATAGACGGCGAAAAGCACCAGAGAATTCGCAAAGTCATGGCGAAAAGGATTTCAGAGACCAACGGCCGGCAGTTGGCAGCTACTGAAGAGACACTGGCAACGTTGTGCGCAAACCTCTTTCACACTGGGGCCGAAATAGAGCTGGTCGCTGACTTCTGTCAGCCGCTCTGGCGTTCAATTTCCTCAGCCATCATTCCGCGGAGCGAAAGCATGCTGGAACTGGTGGACGCCATTCCGGCCCTGTTCAGCCCCCATTTGTCCATACGCGAGCGTGCTAAGATAAACACTAAAATAGCAGCTTTCCTGGAAGCCCACTGCACGCAGTCGGATGATAATTTGCTTCTCCTTTGCTTAGCGTCTCTCGGCGCACGACCGTTCGTCGGGACGATGGGGCTGTCGATTTGGGAAGCGTTTCAAGCTCACCCCGGCGCGAAAATGAGCGAAATGGCATGGGCACCGCTGTTTACATCAAGCTCGCTGACCTTTGTTGACCGGATTTTTTCGGCGCCCTCAGAACGGCATCCGCAATCGTTCGAGACCGGAGATCGCGTGAGATGCTTTACACAGAGTAGGTCGTACGCCGCTGAAGAGAACAGGATGGCACTCTTTGGATTTGGCGCGCACACATGCCTTGGAAAATCTATCTCCAAAAAAGTTTGGCAGCTGGTCGTGACCGCTCTTTCGCAACTTCATTTAAGGGCTGACTGCCAATCGATCGAAATGAGCCCTCACAATGACCCATTTCAGATGCCGGCCAGTCTCAAGGTTGCGCTGACATAAAATTTTCGGACGATTTTCTTTCCCCAATTTCTCTTGATAACCTCTCGGCAAGTTCGGACAGGGTCAGCGAGTCCGGAAAGTTGACGATCTCAATGTTGACGCCAAGCGCGTCCTCGAGGTCCATCGCGAGTTTTAGAGTATCCAAGCTGTCCAGATCGAGTGACCGAAGCGTGATATTCTGGGCCGAAGCAGCATCCAGGTCGGAAGACTTTTCAGGCGCTAACGCCTTGATCGTTTCGAATAGGATCGTCGTCACATCAACGGCCATTCGGCTTCCCCCAAAAAGCAAGTCATAGACCGGGAAGATAAGCCGCTGACCTTCTTGAGCGACTATGGCTCCAGCGACATCCGCACAGAAATCATCCTTACACTGGAGACATCCGGCAGGCGCGTGGCTAATCCGTCACTTAGGTCTGGCATCGCTGCTTAGCGATGAGATGTACCCCCGGGCGAACCGCAAAATAAGAAAAACAGAATTGAAAATCATGGATTTGAAAGCGACTGCGGGCTTCGCGGGTCGCTTCCTTTTCCGCACAAATGTCATGGCCGCAGCGTCCGCCAAGCAGGTTCCGCGTTCATCTTCGAAGCCGTAGGCGACCGCCCTTAAACCCTCAGGCAGCGGGCCGTCGAGGTACGTCGCGGCTTCCGGCGCAACTCTCGTAAAGACGCGCCTTTTGTGTTCAATACGAGAATACTTGTTAATCTTCATGGCGCCACACTTATCGTGGAAAGCAAGGACGGGACTTCGGGGGTTTTTATTGTGCGTCATACTCTGCGTTTCCTTGCATTTGCGGCTTGGGCTTTCAATGCTTGTGCCGTGTCGGCGGAGCCGATCCAGTTGAACGGCGCAGCGATCCAGGCGACTTTGCCGGGGTCCGTCCTGAAACTCGATACACCGCTCGGGATGGTGGTGCCGATCAAGTTTGGCGGCGACGGGCTCATGTCGGGCGATGCCGGGCAGTTGGCGTCCTACCTCGGATCGCAAAGGGACAGGGGCCGCTATTGGCTCACCGATGATCGCATTTGCTACAAGTGGTTCCGCTGGTTCAGCGGCGAGCAGCATTGCTTGACCATTCAACGGGACGGGCAGCGGATCTTCTGGCAGCGAGACGACGGTGAAACCGGAACCGCGACCTTGGAAGAACCGCGCAAAGCACCACCCGCTCCTGCCGTGACAGCAACGTCCGTGGCGTCAAAGTCTGTCAGAAAGCATCGGACGCCGCACGAACGCGCTGCATCGCCCAACACCGATCCGTCGGATGCCTACGTGCCGGTGCTGGTCAAACTTCCGACCCTCGCGGTTCGTCCTCGGAAGCGCGCCGCCGTCGTTGCCGAGGACACGTCAAGGACGGGCGCTCTCGACACACAGCACGCGCAAATCAGATCGCGGTGAGGCCGCCGATCGGCCGCGTCCGCAACGGTCGTCCGTTCAGCCAACATCGATTTTCCGCCCACCGGCTGGTAAGCGGCCGCGAGTGAGGCACGCCTTCACTGCGTTTCTTGGCAGCGCGACTTGCGTTGCATGCCGCACACTGTGTCCAAAACGCTAGCGCTTGCGCTGCGCTGTGATAGGTTGCCGGCCGACACTCGGGCATCGCGGACCCACGCGACGTCCCATTCCATCAATCACGCCCTGCACACGGTTCAAGATGACAGTATTCAAGCCTTTGCGTCGCGCGCTTTCGCTGCGGGCTATCGTGTTTTCCGCAGCATTGCTGATCGCTTCCGCGGTTGGTGATGCGACAGACGCCGGTGCGCAGGACGCGCCGCCGGCATTTCCCGTCACGGTCTCAGCGCCGCTCTTGAAACATATCAAGACGTGGGACGAATACTCGGGCCGTTTCGAGGCGGTGGCGCGTGTCGAATTGCGGCCGCGGGTCAGCGGCTATGTCGAAGAGGTGAATTTCAAGGAGGGCTCGGACGTCAAAGAAGGCGACCTGCTGTTCACACTCGACAAACGACCGTTCCAGATCGCGGTCGAAGCGGCAAAGGCCGAGGTTGCGCGGGCACACGCTCAAGTCGAATTCGCGAAGGCCGATCTCGCGCGCGCGGCGCCATTGGTCGAGTCGAAGGCGCTGAGCGAGCAAGTCTACGAACAGCGCAAGTCAACCTTGGGCGTCGCCCAGGCTCAGGTCATGGCGGCAGCGGCGCAGTTGAAGTCGGCCGAACTCAATCTCGAATGGGCAGAGGTTCGCGCACCGATCTCAGGCCGCATCTCGGACAAGAAGATCGACGTCGGCAATCTCGTGATCGGCGGACAAGTCAACGCGACGCTGATGGCGACGATCGTCTCGCTCGATCCCATTCATTTTATCTTCGATGCGTCGGAGGCCGATTATTTGCGTTACACACGGCTGAACAACTCGGGACAGCGCGCCTCCTCGCGCACAGCGGCAAATCCGGTGCGGATCAAGCTCGCCGACGAAGACGATTGGAGCCACGAAGGCACGATGGATTTCGTCGATAACGCCTTCAACGAACATTCCGGAACGCTACGTGGCCGTGCGGTCCTCAGCAATAAGGATGGGCTTTTCTCGCCCGGCATTTTTGCGCGCATGGCGCTCTACGCCGGCGACATCGATGCCTTTCTTATTCCGGATACGGCAATCCTATCGGATCAGGCCCACAAGATCGTCTACACGGTCAACGCCGATGACGTCGTCGTCGCGACACCCGTGACGCTCGGCCAGATGTATGAAGGTTTGCGCGTTATCAAGACGGGGCTCAAGGCCAATGACCGCGTGGTCATCCAGGGCGTCGCGAACCCGGCGATCCGGCCGGGCACGAAAGTCGCGCCGACGAAGGGCGTCATCAAGGCGGCAGACAAGACCGCCCAGAACTGATCCAGAATTGAAGAGCCGGAAGTCCGATGCGCCTCAGCCATTTTTTTATAGACCGGCCGATCTTTGCGACCGTCGTCTCGATGATCATTACGATCCTCGGACTGATTTCGCTGAACTTCCTGCCGATCGCTGAATATCCCGAAATCGCGCCGCCGACGGTCAGCATTCACGCGACGTATCCGGGTGCTTCCGCGCAGGTCATCGCCGAAACCGTTGCGACGCCGATCGAGCAGGAAGTCAACGGCGTCGACGACATGCTCTATATCAACTCGCAGTCGACGGGCGATGGGCAGGTAGCGATCAACGTCGTCTTCAAGCCAGGGACGAACGTCGATCAGGCGCAGGTGCTGGTGCAGAACCGCGTCGCCGTCGCGGAGCCGCGACTTCCGGAAGATGTGCGCCGTCTCGGCATTTCCGTGCGCAAGGCCTCTCCCGACCTGATGATGGTCGTGCATATGGTGTCGCCGGACGGCTCGCGCGATCAGCAGTACATTTCGAACTATGCGACGCTCTATGTGAAAGATGTGCTGACGCGCATCGACGGCGTCGGCGATGTGAATGTTTTCGGTGCGCGCGATTATTCGATGCGCGTCTGGCTCGATCCCGACAAGGTTGCGGCCCGCGGCCTGACGGCGGGCGAAGTCGTCGCGGCGCTGCAGGCGGCGAACCTTCAGGTCGCGGCCGGCTCGATCAATCAGCCGCCGGCGACGTCCGACGGAGGTTTCACGCTCAATGTCAAGACTCTGGGGCGTTTGACCTCGACCAGTCAGTTCGAAGACATCGTGGTCAGGGCCGAGCCCGACGGTCAGGTCGTGCGCGTCCGCGACATCGCCCGCGTCGAGCTTGGGGCGCAGGATTATACCGTCAACGCTTATCTCGATAATCGCAACGCGACCGCCCTCGTCCTCTTTCAGAAGCCGGGCTCCAACGCGCTCGCGACGGCAGCGGCGGTCAAGTCGCAGATGGAGACTCTGAAGAAGAGCTTCCCACCCGGCCTTGACTACACGGTCGTCTATAATCCGACCGAGTTCATCCAGTTCTCGATCGACGCCGTGGTGCGCACGCTCGCCGAAGCGATTATCCTCGTTGTCTTGGTCGTCATTCTGTTCCTGCAGACGTGGCGCGCGGCGATTATTCCGATTTTGGCGATCCCGGTATCGCTGATCGGCACCTTCTTCGTCATGAGCGCCGCAGGCGTGACCTTCAATACGCTGTCGCTGTTCGGCCTCGTGCTGGCGATCGGCATCGTCGTCGATGACGCCATCGTTGTCGTCGAAAACGTCGAGCGCTACATCGAGCGCGGACTCAGCCCAAAGGAAGCCGCCCACAAGACGATGGATGAAGTCGGCGGCGCGTTGATCGCGATTTCACTGGTCCTCATCGGCGTCTTTCTGCCGACAGCGTTCATCATCGGGTTGCAGGGGACGTTCTTCCGACAATTTGCGATCACAATCGCCGCATCGACGGCAATATCGCTGATCGTATCGCTGTCTCTCTCTCCGGCAATGGCGGCAGTGCTGCTGAGGCCGCACCATCGCGAGGGCGACAAGCGGAGCTTGCTTTCCACAATTCTCGGCGCACCTTTGCGGCTGTTCTTTCGCGGTTTCAACTGGGCGTTTTCGAACCTGTCGCACGGCTACGCTTGGCTCACCGGAAAGCTGATCAAGATCAGCTTTGTCCTGATCCTCATCTATTGCGGACTTCTCTATCTGACCTACGGCCGCCTCGTCGCGACCCCCACAGGTCTCATTCCGCCGCTCGACCGCGCTTATCTGATCGTCGCCCTTCAGCTTCCACCGGGCTCGACGCTGACCCGAACGGACGCCGTCGTCCGCAAGGCCTCCGATATTCTGTTGTCGCGCCCGGGCATCATCCACTCGGTGGCCTTCGTCGGCTTCGACGGCGCGACGTTCACCAACGCTCCCAACACCGGCGTCATTTTCGTCAATCTCGCGCCATTCGAGCAGCGCGTTCATACCGGCCTCACGAAAGATAAGATTCTTGCCGACCTCCGCCAGCAAATGGGCCAGCTGAAAGATGCATTTGTGCTGGTCATCGAACCGCCATCCGTGCCGGGCATCGGAACCGGTGGCGGCCTCAAGGGCTACGTTCAGGACAAGGGCGGGCGTGGGCTTCCGGCGCTCGAGAACGCCGCCTGGGCGATGGCGGGGACGACGGGGCAGCAGCCCGGATTTGCACAGGCGTTCACGCTCTTCAACGTGCGTACGCCCGAAGTCTATGCCGACATTGACCGCACCAAAGCCGAGCAGCTCGGCGTTCCGATCAGCCGCGTGTTCGAAGCTCTGTCCGTTTATATGGGGTCGGCATTCGTCAACGACTTCAACATCCTAGGGCGCACCTATCGCGTGACCGCGCAGGCGGACAATCCGTTCCGGTTGTCGCTTCGTGACGTCGCCAATCTGAAAACGCGAAGCAACACCGGCGAGATGGTTCCGATCGGCTCCGTCGCGACGTTCGAGAATTCGACAGGTGCTTATCGCGTGCCTCGCTACAATCTCTATCCGGCCGCCGAAGTACAGGTGCAGTTGAAGCGCGGCTACTCCACGGGCGAAGCCATCAAGGCGATGGAAAAGATTGCGGAGAAAGTTCTTCCCGCCGGCTTCGGTTTCGAGTGGACGGAAATCGCGCTCCAGGAAAAGCTCGCCGGAAACACCGCCATCTTCGCCTTCGGGCTATCGGTCGTCTTCGTGTTCCTGCTGCTGTCGGCACTTTATGAGAGCTGGACGCTGCCGCTATCGGTCATTCTCATCGTGCCGATGTGTATTTACGCGGCAATGATCGGCGTCAACATCCGCGGCCTCGACCGCAACATCCTTGTCGAGATCGGTCTGATCGTGCTCGTCGGACTGGCGGCGAAGAACGCCATTCTGATCGTGGAGTTCGCAAAGCAGGGCGAAGATCAGGGCCTGTCACGGGCGGACGCCGCGGTCGAGGCGGCGCGCACGCGCCTCAGACCGATCTTGATGACGTCGCTCGCCTTCATTCTCGGCGTCGT